>CAYWVA010000080.1:0-9210 GCA_964461545.1 uncultured Rhizobiaceae bacterium
CGTCTGGTCGAGCTCCGGGTCGGCCTGGGCCGCCTGGGCGATCTCGTTGTACTGCTCGAGTGTCAAACCCGCCTCCGCAACCGCGGACTGCATCCGCTCCTGGGCCTCCTGTTGAATTCTCACGATCAGGATGGTCGCTTCCGCGAAGGATTCAAGCTGCTCTTCGCTGGGCGCAGTGGCCTCGACCTGCTCGGCGGCCGGGGGCGTGGTCGGCTCCGCTGTCTGGGCTATCGCCACAGCGGGCGTGGCGATGAGTCCGGCAAACAATGCAGTGGCGATCAAACGGGGGTTGTGAAACGGCATGCAGCAATTCTCCTCATTGGCAATGGGCCGGGGCACGAATCGCAGCCCGGCAAGGGCGGAACGGCCATGTGGGACAATGGTTCCGACACTGAACCGGCTGCCCCGGCGGCCGGGAACATCTGAAAATTATCGGCTGGTGGTGGCGCGTGAAGGCTTTGCGTGTGAACGAGTGCGCGGAAACACCCCGTCAAAGTGCAGAAAGCACGTTTTCCGCGCTCGATTCTATGGCTTGGCCGGGCCTTGGCTCGACGAAAAGCGCCGTGACCTTGCCGTCATCCACGATCATCGCGTAGCGCTCCGAGCGCGGACCATAGCTGCGTTCCGGCGGATCGGTCTCCATGCCGATGGCCCTGGTGAACGCGCCTCTGCCATCGGAGAGAAACTGGATGCCGTCGGCGCCCAGCTGCCTGGCCCAGGCGCCGAGCACGAACACGTCGTTGACCGCCACGCAGGCGATGCGATCGACGCCCTTGGCCTTGAATTCATCGGCGCGCCGGATGAAGCCCGGCAGATGCTTGGCGTGACAGGTGGGAGTGAAGGCGCCGGGCACGGCGAACAGCACGACCTTCTGGCCGGCGAACACCTCCGAGACGGACACCTTTTGCGGGCCCTCGTCGGTCATCGTCATGAATGTGGCTTCCGGCAGCCGGTCGCCGACAGCAATAGTCATGGTTCGTCTCGTTTGTGCAGCAATGAGTCCCGATTGGCTTGCGAACACCTACTCGACCGTCACGGCACTGATGAGCCGCGCCGTGCCGGTCACTACGGTGAGTTGCAGCGTCTGGCCCCTTAGCACATTCGGATCGGCAAGACCATCAATAGGTAGATGAAACAGGGTGGAATCGCCGGTGCGGCTGGTCGGCCGAGGCGCATGGAAATAGGCCCGGTCGAAGTTCTCCACAAAGATGTCGGTCGAGGAGTCGATCGCCTCACCCGAGAGGATAACCGCGAGGCGGGCAGCCCCGGCGGCGCTCTCCAATTTGGCCCGCTTGAGCTCAATTCCAGGTACCAACCACTGCGGCACAAGCGCGTCGAACCGGCGAATGACGGCGGCCGCCGGCGATGACATGGCCGTGGACCGGTCGAGCACCAGGCTGAGTTCGACCCGTGCCGGAATGCATATGTCCTTGCACACCGCATAATCGAGCTGGAGGGCAAGGTTGACGGGCTGTTCGGGATTCTCAGGGCGGACAGTGATCGGAAAGATCACGCGCTCAGCATAGCCGATGGTCTCGCCGCTGGCATCGTGATAGCGCCGCGGCGCCGGCCAGCGCAGCTCGATCTCGGCCACATTGTGCGAGCCTGACCAGTCGAAGAGCGGCGCGATGCCTGCCTCGCCCGGCATGCGCCAGTATGTCTTCCAGCCGTCGGCAAGGTCGATCTCCACCCCTGCCGACCACATCCCGTCGGTGAACTCCCCGTGCAGCAGCCGGGCCTGACTATGGCTAAAGTCCTCTGACCATGCGCTGGTCGCGGCCAGAACTGCAACCGTCAAGCCGCACAAGCCGCCAGCGAATGCTCTCGTCCACTTCACAAAGGCTCTCATGCCACACTCCTGCTTGCTTCTACCCGAAAGCAGCCGCCGGCAACACAGGGAATGGTGATTACGACGGTGTCACGGGTGCGGCCGGCGCCGGCGGCTTGGGACCTTTGCGTTGCAGCCGGTTTCGCGTTACCTTCACGGGACGTTGCCGCAGTGGCTTGAAACGTGGAGAACGGTGGCTGGCGGCGAGAGCTGCAGCACACGATGAAGGACGTGACTTACCTCGACGGCCAGATGCTGATCGCCATGCCGGGCATTGGCGATCCGCGGTTCGAGCGGACGGTGATCTTCTTGTGCGTCCACTCGGCCGACGGCGCCATGGGGCTGGTCGTGAACAAGGCAACCGAGCAGTTGACGTTTCCCGAGCTGCTGCAGCGGCTGGACCTGCTGCCTCAGAACGAGCGGATCAACCTGCCGCCGCAGGTGCTGTCGATGAAAGTGCAGATTGGCGGGCCAGTTGAATCCGGCCGCGGCTTCGTCCTCCACACATCAGATTACCATGCCTCCGACAGCACGCTGCCGATTGACGAGAGCATCGGGCTGACGGCAACCCTTGACGTGCTAAGGGCGATCGCCGCCGGCGTGGGGCCGCGCCAGGCACTTTTGGCCCTCGGCTATGCCGGCTGGGGGCCAGGTCAGCTTGAGCGCGAGATCCAGCAGAACGGCTGGCTGCACTGCGAAACCGACGAGACTCTGCTCTTCGACACCGATCTTGACGCCAAATACGAGCTGGCGCTGCGCAAGCTCGGCATCGACCCGAGCATGCTCACCTCCTATTCGGGCCACGCCTGAGCCACTTGACCATGCGATCGCAACCGCTCGATAGTCCAGGATCGAGAGTTCGCGGCTGCGTGGATCCCGGAGGATCTGAATGACCTATAGACTCGCCCTCATCCCCGGTGACGGAATCGGCAAGGAAGTGATCCCCGAAGGGGTCCGGGTGCTCGAAGCGCTCGGCCGCGATTTCGGTTTCGGGCTGGAATTCGAGCCCTTCGACTATTCCTGCCAGCGCTACCTCGATGAGGGCGCGATGATGCCGCCGGACGGCATCGCCACGCTGTCGCGCTTCGACGCCATCTTTCTCGGCGCGGTCGGCGCGCCGGGCGTCCCTGACCATGTGTCGCTGTGGGGGCTGCTGATCCCGATCCGCCGCAGCTTCGACCAGTATGTCAACCTGAGGCCGGTCCGCCTGCTGCCTGGCATACGCTCACCGCTAGCCGACCGGAAGCCCGAAGACATCGACTTTGTCGTGGTGCGCGAGAATACCGAGGGGGAGTATTCCGAGATCGGCGGCCGGCTGTTTGATGGCAGCGAGCGGGAAATGGCGGTCCAGCAAGCGACTTTTACCCGTCACGGCGTCGACCGCATCCTGCGCTACGCCTTCGAGCTGGCGGGCAAGCGACGAGGCAAGCTCACCTCGGCCACCAAGTCCAACGGCATCATCCACACCATGCCGTACTGGGACGAGCGGGTGGCGGAGATGGCCGGGAGCTACCCCGACATCGCCGTCAACCAGTTCCACATCGACATCCTGTGCGCCCATTTCGTGCAGCATCCGGACTGGTTCGACGTCGTGGTCGGCTCCAACCTGTTTGGCGACATCCTGTCCGATCTAGGGCCGGCCTGCGCCGGCGGCATCGGCATCGCCCCGTCGGCCAACCTCAACCCCGAGAAGCACTATCCCTCCATGTTCGAGCCGGTGCACGGGTCGGCCCCCGACATTGCCGGCAAGAATATCGCCAACCCGATCGCCACCTTGTGGACGGTCCAGATGATGCTCGAGTTCCTGGGCGAGACCCGCGCGGCGGCAGCGCTGATGGGGGCCATCGAGCAAACTTCCGCCCATGGCAAGGTGCTCACCCCCGATCTCGGCGGCAGCGCCACGACGAACCAGGTGACCGACGCGGTTTTGAAGCAGCTCTGAGGCCGTGGCCGCCACGGCGCAGCGGCTTTGCAGCCCTACCAGTGGGCGGATCGTTCTGTGCCACCGAGCACTTCGCCAAGCCTTCGGCGGGTACCGTCCGTCGTGTCGGGCGGCAAATCGCTGGCATCGAAGTAGCGCGCCTCGGCGACCTCGCGGGTGGGCCGCCATTTCCGCTGCCGGAACGATTCAACCAGGAACAGAACGACATGGTCGCCCATGAAGCGCTGATGGTTGGAGTAGATGCCGAACGACACCGGCCTGGCGGTGACTTCGATCCCTGCCTCTTCGGCGAGTTCGCGCGCCAGCGCCTCTTCGACCGTCTCGCCGCGCTCCACACCGCCGCCCGGAAATTGCCATCCCGGTGCATAGCTGTGGCGCACCAGCAGCACGCGCGCCTGCTCGTCACGCACCAGGCCGCGCACGCCGAGGGTCAGGCCGCGGCTGATCCGGAACCAGGGATGGAGCACGAAGGAAATGAGCGCTTTCCTCATCACCGCCTCACTCGGTCGGTATAAGACCTAAGCTGCGGGCTTGAGCTGTTGGTCCCGCCGCAGTAATGCTGTGAGGCCGAGCTCAGCTTCACCGGGGTGATCGAGGGGAGATCAAGCACAATGTCAAGCGTGGCCGACCGCACTGAACAGCCGTCCCTGCTGAATCGCCTCAAAAAGCAGAAGCGTCGCACCATCAAGCGAACCGGCAAGCGGCTCATGGCGCTCATGTCGGGGATCATTGCCCGCCAATCTCTCGTCGGCGACGAGCCGGTCCTCGACAATCGCCACTTTCCGTATCTCGAGCCGTTGACCGCCAACTGGCAGGCCATTCGCGATGAAGTGAGGGAAATCCTCAAGCATCGGGAGGCCGTGCCGGCCTTCCAGGAGGTGTCGCACGACCAGAAGCGGATCTCCAAGGACGATAGCTGGCGCACCTTCATACTCTATGGCTTCGGCGAAAAGGCCGAGAAGAACTGCCGCCGGGCACCGATCACCTGCTCCCTGCTGGAGCAGATTCCCAACCTCCAGACGGCGTGGTTTTCCATCCTCGCTCCCGGCTATCACATTCCGGCTCACCGTGGGGTGAGCAAGGGGATCATCAGGGGACATCTCGGCCTCATCGTTCCCACTGAGCGGGAGAGGTGCCGCATGAGGGTCGACGACCGGATTTGTGTGTGGCGGGAAGGAGATGTGCTGGTGTTCGACGACACCTTCGAGCACGAAGTCTGGAACGATACCGACGAGGAGCGCGTGGTCCTTCTGTTCGACTTCGACCGGCCGATGGGTGCACTGGGGCGGCTGCTCAACAACGGTTTCCTCCGTCTTCTCAAGTTGACTTTCTACTATCGGGAGCCGAAGCGCAGGATGCAGTCGCTGGAAGACCGCTTTGAGGCGGCTGTAAGAGAGGCCGACGCTGCTCTCGAAGCCATGTCCGAGAGCAGGCCTTGAGGTCAGCGCCTCGGCCGGGCCCCAAGCGTCAAAGGCACGTCCTGTGATCCGGGCATTTCGCATCTTCTTCGGCGCCGAAGGCACACGGCCCTGGCTTGTGCTGCTGTGCCTGCTGCTGGCGGGGGCCTGCGAAGCGGTCGGCTTGACGACGCTCTTGCCGGTGATCAGCCACCTCTCTGGTGGCAGCGATCTCTCCGGTTCAGCGGACGCAACCGGGATCGGGAGCTACATTACCCATGCGCTGGCCGCACTCGGCCTGCCCGCGACCATTGGCGTCCTCATTGCCGTGATGGCCGGGGCCGTTGTGCTCAAGTGCCTTCTCGCCTTTCTGGCTCTGACCTATGCCGGCTATTCAGGCGCCAAGGTGGCGGCCGGCATCCGCAAGCGGCTCCTCGAAGCCCTGTTTGCGGCACGATGGAGCTATTTCGTCGACCATCGCGTCGGCCGGATCGCCAACGCCATTTCCAATGATGCCACCCGGGCCGGCGACGCCTATGCGTTCTCGGCCAAGTTCGTCGCTTTTACTGTGCAAGCGGCCGTCTACCTCGTCATCGCCTCTTTGATCTCGACCGGTCTGGCGATCGCCGGGGCGGTAGCCGGGGTTGCACTGGTGCTCGGCTTCAGACAGCTGGTCAAGATCGCCCGCCGCGCCGGTTACCGTCAGACCGACACGACGTCGTCGCTAGTGACCTACGTGTCGGATGCCCTCAACAACATCAAGCCGATCAAGGCGATGGAGCGCGAAGCGCTGTTCATGAGCTTCTTTTTCAAGAAGATCAAGGCGCTGCGGCGGGCTCTCCTCATCCGCACGCTTGCCAAGCAGGGTCTGAACAACGGCCAGCAGGCGGTCCAGGCTATAGCGATCGCCATCGGCGCCTATGTGGCGGCGGTGCATATGGGCATCCCGCTGCCCGAACTTGTGGTTCTTGGCGTAATCTTCGCTCAGGTGGTGGGCGTGTTCGCCAAGCTGCAGAACGTCCTGGAAGTCACCGCCGAGATCGAGAGCGCCTACTGGCGCACCCAGGAGCTCATCGACGAGTTGCTCGAGCAAACCGAACCCGACCCCGGCAGGACCGTTCCGACGCTGGATCACGGCTGTCGCTTCGACGGGGTCACCTTCGCCCACGGGGATCACACGATCATCGACAATGCCAGCTTCGATATCCCGGCAGGGCAGATCACCGTCTTCCAGGGCGCGTCCGGTTCCGGAAAGACCACGCTCATTGACCTGCTGACCAGCCTGCACCGGCCTTCGAGCGGCCGGATCACCATTGACGACGTGCCGCTCGATAAGCTGTCGATCAGAGCCTGGCGAAGGATGATCGGCTATGTGCCGCAGGAATTGAGTCTGCTTCATGGTTCGATCCGCGAGAACGTGGCGCTGGGCGATGCGGAGATCGGCGATGATGCCATCCGGTCAGCCCTCGCCCGCGCCGGCGCCGAAGTTCTGATTAGCGGTCCCGCCCATGGCCTTGACAGCGATGTCGGGGAAATGGGGGCCAGGCTCTCAGGCGGCCAGCGCCAGCGCATCGCGCTCGCTCGCGCGCTGGTGCTGGAGCCGAAACTGCTGATCCTCGACGAGGTGACGAGCGCCCTTGATCCTGCAACCGAAGACCAGATCTGTCGCGAGGTGGCGGCCCTGAGGGGCGATTTCACCATTGTCGCCATCACCCACAGGCCGGCCTGGACGGCGATCGCCGACCGCCTGTACAAGGTGGAAGACGGCCGGGTGACGGCGGTCACAGACCGGTGGCGGCAGCTTGAACCTGCCGAATAGGGCCTTGATGCCCCACAAGAGTGCAGGTGTGACGGTGCGCCCGGTGGAGGGGCGCGCTGACTTGAGGCGGTTCCTTGACGTTCCCTTCGCCATCTATCGCGACGACCCCAACTGGGTCGCGCCGCTGTACATGGAACGGGTCCGACATCTCGACCCGCGCCGAAACCCCTACTTCCAGCACGCCCAGGCCATACTCTTCCTCGCCGAGCGCGATGGGGTGCCGGTCGGACGCGCCTCGGCGCAGCTCGATCGGCTACATCTGGAACGCCACAAGGACGGTGCCGGGCAGTTCGGATGTCTCGAGGCCGTGGACGATGCGTCGGTGTTCGCTGCCCTGCTGGACGCCGCAGCTGCGTGGCTGGCCAAGCGCGGTGCAAGTAGCATGCGCGGGCCGTTCAGCCTGTCGATCAATGACGAGACCGGGCTCCTTGTCGACGGTTTCGACCGCCCGCCATCGGTCATGATGGGGCACGCCCGGCCCTATTATGCCGCGCAACTCGAGGCTCTCGGCTTCACCAAGGTCAAGGACCTGATCGCCTATGACTACGACGCAACGCCGCCGTTGCCGAAGCCCATGGCCGCCATGGTGGACAAGGCCTTGAAACACGGTGAGCTCGAACTGCGTCCGCTGTCCAAGCGGCACCTCGACCGCGACCTCTCCATCATCATGGACGTGTTCAATGATGCCTGGTCGAACAACTGGGGCTTCGTGCCGCTCACCCAGGCCGAAATCGGCACGCTCGGTCAAACCTTGCAGGCCTTGGTGAGTGAAGACTATGTCGCCATTGCTTCCTGGCGCGGCCAGCCGGCGGCGATGGCGGTCAGCCTGCCCGACATCAACCGGGCGATCCACGACCTCGGCGGCCGCCTCATGCCGCTCGGCTGGGCCAAGCTGCTGTGGCGCCTGTTTGCCAGGCCGCCGGCGGCGGTGCGCATTCCGCTCATGGGGGTGCGCAAGGTCTACCAACGATCGGCCACCGGTTCGGCACTGGCGCTCGCAGTGATCAGCCGCATCCGCGAGAGCCATCTGAAGCGCGGAACCAGCAAAGCCGAACTCTCCTGGATCCTGGAGGACAACATGGCCATGCGGCGGATCATCGAAGCCCTCGGCGGGGTCGCTTACAAGACCTACCGGATCTACGAGCGCGCCTTGTGACGGGTGTGGCGAGCCAGCCGTCGTGGACCGCCCTGGTGTTGGCGGCGGGGCGCGGCAGCGACGATCCGATGGCGCGCGCCCATGCAGTGTCGCACAAGTGCCTCATCGAGGTCGCCGGCACGCCCATGCTGGCGCGGGTGCTGGCGACGCTGCGATCGCATCGCTCCATCGGCCGCATTGCCGTGTCGATCGAGGACCAGGGCCTTCTGGAGCTGGCCATCGGCCCTCTGCCGGACGATGTGATTTTCATCCCGTCGCATTCGAGCGCTGCCGCTTCGGCATCAGCGGCCCTGACGAGCGGTCTGCTCGGCTATCCTTTGCTCCTCACCACGGCCGATCACGTCCTGCTCGACACCGCCATGCTCGATCACTTCTTGGAGGCCTCGACAGCCGGCCCGGCCGACCTCACGGTGGGCCTGGCGCGTGCCGAGACCATTCTCGCCGCCTATCCGACAACCCGCAGGACGTTTCTGCGCTTCGGCCCCGACCGCGTGTCGGGCTGCAATCTTTACGGTCTAATGTCGCCGCGGGCGGCGCCGGCGGTGGCGTTCTGGCAGGCCATGGAGCGCAACCGCAAGCGGCCATGGCGTCTTGTCGCCGCGTTCGGAGTGGGGGCGCTCCTCAGCTATGCACTTGGCCGCATCGATCTCGTCACCGCGTTCCAGCTGGGCTCGCGGCGGCTCGGACTCGAGGCGCGGCCCGTCATCATGCCGTTCGTGGAAGCCGCAATCGATGTCGACAAGCCCGATGACAGGGAGTTGTGCGAGTCGATCCTGAAATCGCGCGGATCGGCCGGACCCTGAGCTCAGGTCACCGCAAGGCGGGGGGCGCGGACCGGATTGTCCCACGCTGCAGCCATGGCGCGGGCGGCCTGGAGGTCGACAGGAAAATCGACTTCGCTCCACTCACAGCCGTTTACGTCGCCGACCTTGATGTCGGTCAGCTTGGCGAGCTGGCCCACCGCGGCGGGAAACCACTGCTTGAGGCCGGATGGCTCGCGCATGGCTTTCTCGAGCACCTCTCGGTAGAGGGCAGGGCCCTTGCCGCGGAACACATAAAGCCCGACCG
>CAYWVA010000081.1:0-9194 GCA_964461545.1 uncultured Rhizobiaceae bacterium
GTGAAGCCCACCTTGAGCATCACCTGATAATGCTTCACCCGCCCGTCCTCGATGTGGCCGCGGGTCTGGATGACCTCGAACCAGCGCAGATGCTTGAGCGTCTGGGAGGCGCGCTCCACAGCAACCGCGATCGCGTCTTCGATGCTGGTGTCCGAGGACCCGACGATGTCGATCACCTTGTAGACATGATGCATGTTGGGCCTCCACATGAAAGCGAATGTGAATGAACGCCCGCCGGCGGCGGATGGCGGGTCACAGCGGATCCGGGCCCTGACGGCGTGGTCGGCTGAAGTCCCGGGACCTCTCCCAACGCACCGCTCCGGGTTCGGTTCCGGTTAAGTCGGCTCAGCCAAACCGCGGCACGGCATAAGGTCGAGCATCCTCACGGTTGGCCGTCGTGCTCGAGAAAATCGAAGTCGCATCCCCGGTCTGCCTGGGTAACATGATCAGCGTACAGGCGGGCGTAACCGCGCGCCGGCCTGGCTGGCGGCCGCCATTGTTGGCGCCTTGTGGCCAACTCGTCAGCATCGACCACGAAATCAACGCGTCGGGCATCAACGTCCAGACGAACCGGATCACCATCCCTTATCAAGGCAATCGGACCGCCGACCGCAGCCTCCGGCGCCACATGGAGAATGACGGTGCCATAGGCGGTACCGCTCATGCGCGCATCGGATATTCGCACCATGTCCTTGACGCCGGCCTGGGCCAGCTTCCTGGGGATAGGGACCGATCCGGCTTCCGGCATGCCGGGGCCACCGACCGGACCAGCGCCGCGAAGGATCAAAACGTGATCCGGCGTCACGTCGAGATCAGGGTTGTCGATGCGGCATGCCATGTCCTCCAAGCCATCGAACACAAGCGCCGGACCCTCATGGGTCAGCAGGTGCGCACTCGCCGCGGCTCGCTTCAGCACGGCCCCTCCTGGCGCCAGAGACCCATGCAGGATGGCAAGCGCCTCACCCGATGCAACCGGGTCCGACAGTTTACGGATCACGCTATCGTCGACCCAGGCGGGCCATGTGTCGAGCACATCGCCGAGGCTGCAGCCGTCCGCCATGGTCACATTTAGGTCGAGTCGGTCCTTTAGCCTACGCATCACGGCGGGCAAGCCGCCGGCCCTGTGCAAATCCTCCATGTACCCGCGTCCGATCGGCTTCAAATCGACCAGCACCGGGGTTTCGCGTCCGATCCGATCGAACGCCTCGTAGTCGAACGCGATCCCGGCCCGACCCGCCATGGCGGCAAGATGGATGACGGCGTTGGTGGAGCCCCCCAGGGCCTGGAGAACGACCATGGCGTTGCGAATTGCCGCCGGCGTGACGAGCTGGCCAGGCACAGGGGTCCCGGCCTTGGCGAGCGCCACCGCGCGAGCACCGGTCCGCTCGCCAAAGCGCAGACGTTCCGAATAAACCGCAGGAATGGTGGCGCCTCCCGGCAGCATCAAGCCCAATGTTTCCGCCATGGCCGCCATGGTGCTGGCGGTCCCCATCACCATGCAGGTGCCGTGGGTGGACATGAGGCTGCCTTGCGCACGCGCCAGCTTCGCATCACTGACCTGGCCGGCCCGGTGACCCGACCACAGCCTGCGGCAGTCCGTGCAGGCGCCGAGCCGCTCGCCTTCATCGCTGCCAGCCAGCATGGGACCGACCACGGCCATCAGCGCCGGAACATTGGCGCTGACGGCGCCCATGATCTGTGCCGGAACCGTCTTGTCGCATCCGCCGATCAACACCACCGCGTCGAGCGGAAGCGCACGCAGCATCTCCTCGGTATCCATCGCCATGAGGTTCCTGAGGAACATGCTGGTGGGATAGGCGAAGGACTCATGCAGCGAGATGGTGGGAAAGGTAAAGGGCAGCCCTCCTGCCAGCGTCACGCCGCGTGCAATGGCGTCCACCAGCTGCGGGGTCGAAGCATGGCAAGGATTGAAATCACTTGCCGTTGAGCAGATTCCAACGATGGGGCGGTCTAGTGACTCATCGGTCAACCCGCGGGCCTTGAGAAAGGCTTGGCGGAGAAACATTGCAAAGCCGGCATCGCCATACTCGGTCAGCCGCCGCGACAGACCAGTCGTCATGTCCAGTTTCCTGCGGAACTGCGGGCCACTGCAACGATCATAACTCCTACTGCTGTCGGACGAGCCAGGACAGGAGCCGGCGGCAGACGCTCTCCAGCGCAATCGATTGTCATTTGTCATTCCTTCCCAAAGGCCGTTCAACGCCAGACCGGCAGCCACCCCGGCGCTGAGTATATCGCGGTAACTGATGCCCTGGGGGCTCAATCGCCCCAAGCGGTTTTCCGAACTACTTCCGACACAGCTTGCGTTGTCCCCGAAAGGGCTGAAAAGTACAGTCGGAGGCACGAAATGATCGATAGGCCGCGGAGCAGGCATAGTAGTTGCACTGAACAGCGGGGCGTGGCGTTGCTCCGTTGAGGCTTTCGGCTATCGGCTCACCGGGAGCCGAGCCCTGCTCCAGATTGGCCTGCTCGATGTCCCCGTCGCCGTCGCGCGACATCGCGACGGTAGCTCCCCGCAGGCACAGTTTCCGCGGCCCTCGATAGGGCTGATAGGTGCAGTCCGACCTGCGAAACGACCGATAGGCTCTGGAGCAGGCATGGTAATCGCACTGAACAGCCGCCCGCGCCGGCCAATCGCCCTCCTCAACGTTGAAGCCCTCAGGTGTCGAGGGCGGCTGTTGATCCTGATAGGCCGGTTCAGCAAGACGCTGTGGCTGCCGATCAATGAAAAGGCTGGTCTGACCCCCAGGGCCGCCGAAGACCGGAGCATCGGCACGACTGTCCTGGCCGGCATGATCCCTGCTGTCGCCGGCACCGAGTGCCGCCACCAGTTCATCGCCGCCTGGCCCGGCCGGCGAGGGTTCGTGGCCCACGATGCGCGAAGCTTCTGACATGAATGCCTTCCATATCGTGGCTGGAAGCTTGCCGCCGGTCATTTCGTCCATCGGCGTGCCATCGTCGTTGCCGACCCAAACGCCGGCAACCAGGTTTTCGGTGAAGCCGACGAACCAGGCGTCGCGGTAGTTGGCGCTCGTGCCGGTCTTGCCGGCAGCAAATCCGTCCAGGGCGGCGGCGCGCCCTGTGCCGCCATCGACGACGCGCTTAAGGAGTTCGATCAGTGGCCTTTGATAAGGCGCAAGGTCCTGTCGCGGCCTGGCAGGAGGCCCGGGTGCAAGGAGGCGCCGCTGATCCAAGCCGCCGTAGCCTGCTATGCCCGTAGGTTCTATGGGTGACATTCCGGCGAGGACCGAAGCGTAGGCCCCGGTCAGGTCGAGCAGGCTTACCTCTGAGGTGCCAAGCGCCAGGCTTGGGTTTGCTCCCAACGGCGCATCGATGCCCAGGAACCGGGCCGCCTCGACGACTTCGTCGATTCCCACATCTAGTGCCAGCCTGATAGTTGCGGCGTTGAGCGAGCGGGCAAAGGCGTCGGCCAGGGTCACTGTTCCGTAATACTCGCCGGCGAAATTGTCCGGGCTCCAGCCGTCGATATCCAGCGGCGCGTCTTCGATCGTCTGGTCGATGGAGTATCCGTTACGCAAGGCCGCAAAATAGACGAACAGCTTGAACGTCGATCCAGGCTGGCGCATGGCCCGGACGGCGCGGTTGAACTCGCTTTCCTCGTAGCTTCGGCCGCCCACCATCGCCACAACCGAGCCATCCGGCTGCATGGCAACGAGGGCAGCTTGGACGTCGCCGTTTGTCTCACCCAGATTGTCCAGAGCGGTGGAAACAATCTTTTCGGCCAAGGCTTGAAGCCTGGGATCGAGCGTTGTTCGGATCCGAATGGCGGGCCTCCCAGCCCCGAAGGAATGAGCAATGTCGTCGGCCTCTGCTGCTTCCACCCAGTCACTGAACCATGTCGGCGAGGAGAAGTCGAAACGGGCCTCCTTCAACGTTGCGGGGCGCGCCTTGGCTGCTTCGGCTCTGACGCTGTCGAGTCGATTGCCGGCGACCATGGCGTCCAGGACGACGGCAGCCCGTTCCTCGGCCGCCTCGCGGTTTCGAATGGGGTTCAACCGAGAAGGGGCGGTCATCAGTCCGGCAAGGAGTGCCGATTCTTCGAACCCCAACTCGCTCACCGTCTTGTCGAAATACACCCGGGCAGCGGCAGAAATGCCGGTCGCCCCGGCCCCGAAATAGGCAGTATTCAAGTACTGCGTCAGGATCTCGCCTTTGCTGAGGCGGGACTCAAGCCATAGCGCCAAGGCCGCTTCGCGGATCTTGCGCCTGAGCGTCCGCTCGTCGTCGCCCAGCCGCAGCTTCACCAGCTGCTGGGTAATCGTACTTCCCCCTTCCACAACGCCGCCGGCCCTTAGATTGCGCACCGACGCTCTCAGGATCCCGATCGGGTCTATCCCCCAATGGTCGTAGAAGCGGCGATCCTCGATGGCCAGGACAGCATCGACGAGGTGTTGCGGAATGTCTTGCCGGGCAACCGGCGGGTCCTGGATGGGACCTTTGCGGCCAAGTTTGGTCCCGTCGGCAGCTTCGAGAACAATGATGGGTTCGGCGGGCGGCGCGACCACGGCCGAGAAGGACAGATCATGCAAAGCCCACGCCATCGCCGTGGCGAAGGCCACCAGCGCCAACATCACGGCAATGACGAAGGCCCTAACCACGTTTCCTCACCGAGCCCGGCTCACTTCCCGCTCTTCCAGAAGCCCTTGACTGGTCTTACAAGCGCGACTTGAAGGTACCGGTTCCAGGCGGACAACACTTCAGTGAGTATTTGGCGGCGTATCTCCGGGCCGCCGCAGAGAAACCGATGCAGCGCTAACCTTTAGCGAATGGCTGCGTGCCGAGGCCTCGATCGGGGCAGCGGCACGCCCTGAAGTGGTCAGCATCGATGAGGCAAGGCCGGCTTCCGGACACTTGCCGAACGTGCATGGCCCTGCGCAACAGTGGCCGGATTGGCCGCAATAGCAGCGGCACCCGTCCTTCGAAGTCGGCACGGCGAATAGGCAAGCCCGCAGCACGAAGGAAGAGACGGTCCAGGATTAGGTTTTGCGGCCGGGGCTGGCCCCGACTATATAGAGGAGCCCATGCGGGCGTGGCGGAACCGGTAGACGCAACGGACTTGAGTGCCTTGAGTGCTCCGCGGGAAACCACGGATGCAGAACTGCTCAAATTCGGGGAAACCTGTGAAATGGCGATCCCGAGCCAAGCCCGGGCGGCAGCCCCGACCGGGAAGGTGTAGAGACTAGACGGGCAGCGCCTAACTCCCGGCCCCGGCGCCGAGACAAGGTGAAGGGATAGTCCAGACCACAAACCGTGCCGTAGCCCCTCAGGGCATCGGTGAGGGCGGCGAAAGCCGTAGCTGGTAAGAAAATCCGTTGGGCGAAGGCCCGTGGGGGTTCGACTCCCCCCGCCCGCACCAATTTAGCAAGAATGCGGTAAATCCAAACGCAAGCGGCGATCGCCAATCAGCCGTGATGACTTGTCGGCGTGGGTGTGCCTATGGTACTGCCTTTAGGCTCACTGGTTTTAGCCACAAGAGCCTTTCGCCGACATTAGGCAAACCGATGCGAGGCGACGGGCAGGCAGCGGGACGCCCAAATCAATGGAGCTTATCGATCTCTCCGGGGACATTCATGACCGCCGGGTCTATGACAAAGTCCTGGAGCGGCTGCGGTCGTTAAAGGTCCAGTTGCCGACCTTTGCAGGCTTGGCCGACCCGAGCGGCCGCTCCGCTGAGGCCATCGACCTGCACACCGTCGATCCGGACGCGCCCGATCCGGCCAATCTGTGGCGCGTGCATTGGTACAATGCCCGTGATCGCCGCGCTGCCCAAGCCATCCCAGAGTATCTTGACCTGCCTCCGGAACTGACGGCGACCCCAGCCCGCATCGTGGTAGCGCTCGGCCGTCACTTCCCGATGATCCAGGCACACAAGGTGCTGGCGGCCTATGCCTGCATGGTACCGCGTCTCATCACCGGTGCGTTCGATCCTGCGCATCAAAGAGCCGTGTGGCCTTCCACCGGCAACTACTGTCGCGGCGGTGTCGCCATCAGCCGCATCTTGGGCTGCCGCGGCGTGGCGGTCCTGCCGGAAGGCATGAGCCGCGAACGTTTCGCCTGGCTCGAGCACTGGGTGGACAAGCCCGAAGATATCGTCAGGACCACGGGGACCGAGAGCAACGTCAAGGAGATCTATGACAAATGCCATGAACTGGCCGGCGATCCGCAAAATGTGATCCTCAACCAGTTCTCGGAGTTTGCGAACTATCTCGGCCACTACCGCTTGACCGGTGCCGCGCTCGAAGCGGTTTTCGACGATGTCCGCAGGAGCGATGCGAACGCCAAGCTGCGCGCCTTCGTCGCCGCGACGGGTTCGGCCGGAACGCTTGCGGCCGGGGACTACCTGAAGCGCTCTCATGGCGCCGAGATTGCCGCCGTGGAGGCGCTTGAATGCCCGACCATGCTGCTCAACGGCTATGGCGAGCACAATATCCAAGGCATCGGCGACAAGCATATTCCGCTGATCCACAATGTCATGAACACCGATTATGTGGTCGCCGTGTCGGACCGCGCCTCCGACGGCCTGTTGCAACTGTTCAATTCACAGGTTGGACGAAGCTATCTGGCAAGGCGGAGCAGAATCGATCCGGCGCTGATCGCCCGGCTCGATGGGCTGGGCTTGTCGGCAATCGCCAACGTGGTGGCGGCGATCAAGCTCGCCAAATACCTCAAGGCCGGCCCCGACAGCGTGTTCATCACCGTGGCAACCGACGGGGCCGAACTGTATCGCAGCGAGCAGGAAAGCTACGCCGCGCGGACCTTTCCCGACGGGTTCGACGAGGTGAATGCTGCCGAGCTTTACGCTCGCTACATTTTGGCGGCGACGACCGACAATATGGTCGAGCTCACTCGTGTGGACCGGGAGCGCATCTTCAATCTCGGCTACTATACCTGGGTTGAGCAGCAGGGCATTCCTGTGGAGGCATTCGACGGCCGCCGTGACCAGAGCTTCTGGAGGCGCCTGACCGAGGTGCTACCCAAATGGGATGCACTGATCGAGGAAACCAACCGCCGGACGGGACTGGCTGCCCGACGGGCGGGCGAGCGATGAGGAGCCAAGGGGTTGAGTGAATCCTATCTGAAATTGCGCCAGCAGGTCGAGTCGCGCGACCGGGGTTTGCGTGAGAAGGTGATGTCGCTGCAGGACGCCGCTACGCTGGTCAATGACGGCGATCTTGTGGGCATCGGCGGCTCGACCCTGTCGCGCACCCCGCTGGCGATGATCTGGGCGCTGATCCGCGCCGGGCGCCGCGATCTCGATTGCTGTCGCTGTATCACTTCGAGCGATGGCGATTGGCTTTTTGCTTCCGGAGCGGCCAAGAAGATCATCACCAGCTGGTTCAGCCAGGGTATCGTGTGGGGCATCTCGAAGGTCATGCGCCACTATACCGAGACCAAGCAGGCCACCTTCGAGGAATGGAGCCACCTCGGCATGGGCTCGCGCTTCCGGGCCGGGGCAATGGGCATTCCCTTCATGCCGATGCGCTCCATGCTGGGATCGGACGTGCTCACCCAGCTTGAGGGGCAATACAAGATCAGCCAATGCCCGTTCACCGGCGACACCGTCCTGCTCGTTCCGGCGCTCAACCCCGATGTCGCGCTCATCCATGTCCAGCGCTGCGATTCATACGGCAATGCCCAGATCGACGGGCTTCAGTTCATGGACATCGATCTCGCCATGGCGGCCAACAAGGTGATCGTCACCACCGAGCGCATCGTCAACAACGACCAGATCCGTCGCGCCCCCGACCAGACGAAGATCCCGTTCTTTGCCGTCGATGCCGTGGTGGAGGTCCCTTGGGGATGCGCGCCGCATGAATGCTATGGGGTGTACGAGCCGTTCTACGACCACATGGAGTACTACACCGGCCTTGTGAACAAAGAGCCCGAGGCCGGCATGCACGACTACCTCAAGCGCTTCGTTTATGCGCCCGAAGACTGGACCGACTACCTGGATCTTTTAGGGCTCAGGGAACTGCTCTCGGCGTCGCGCAGAGGAGTGAGCATTTATGACGACTGAAAAGCGTTATACGACAGGCGAGCTTCTGGCGGTGATGAGCAGCCGGCTGCTCGAGGACGGCCAGGTGGTGTTCGCCGGAGTGGGTACGCCGCTTTTGGCTGCCACCCTGGCCCAACGCACCCACGCGCCCAAGCTGACGATCCTGTTCGAGGGCGGCACCATCGGCCCGTTTATCGAGCCCGGCGCCCTACCGCCTTCCACCAACGAGCAGCGCTGCACCAAGCGGTCCAACATGGTGCTCAGCTCGACCGACGTGCTGCTGCTGCTTCAGCGCGGCTATGTCGACGTCGGCTTCATGGGTGGGGCGCAGATCGACCAGTACGGCAATCTCAACAGCTCTTTCATAGGCACCCCCAACGACCCCAAAGTGCGCATGCCCGGCACCGGCGGAGGCAACGACATTGCCAGCCTGGCGCTGATGATCGTCGCCATGCGCCACGAAAAGCGCCGCTTCGTCGAGAAGGTCGATTTCATCACCAGCCCGGGCTGGATCGAGGGCCACGACAGCCGCTCCAAGCGCGGTCTGCCGGCCGGTGGCATGTGGCGCGTCGTAACCGACTTCGGCGTCATGGGGTTCCACTCTGAGACGCGCCGCATGGAAGTCCTGGCACTGCATCCGGGCGTCGAGTTCGATCAACTCCAGGAAAACACCGGATTCGAGCTCGTTCACAACGGCAAGCTCCGGCGCACCGAGCCTCCCATGGACCAGGAGCTCGCAATCCTGCGCACACTCGATCCCGACCGCTATTACACCGCCTGACGGACGCGCCGCAGCCAAGCAAACATCACGATCAAGGAGGATACAATGGGGGGCCTTTCGAACCAGTTCGGCATCGCCATGCGCAACTTCATGCGCTACCCGGACATCCCCGACGCCGAAGCGCTCATCGAGTACGGCGTTACGATGGAGAAGCTGGGATTCGACTCCCTTTGGGTTTGGGATCATATCCTGCTTGGCGTCGATCCCCACTTCCCCATCCTCGATGCCTTGTCACTCATCACCGCGGTCGCTGCGCGCACCAGGACGATCAAGCTCGGAACCGGCATCCTCATCCTGCCGGTACGCAATGCCCTGATCCTGGCCAAGCAGGTCAGCACGATCGATCAGATCTCGAAGGGCCGGCTGATGCTCGGT
>CAYWVA010000082.1:0-9104 GCA_964461545.1 uncultured Rhizobiaceae bacterium
CCTGAGCCCGAGAAGCCGCCGCGGTTGCCGAGCGGCGGCGCCAGGGAGACCTCCTGATGGGGTTCCGTTGCGGCATCGTTGGGCTGCCCAATGTCGGCAAGTCGACGCTGTTCAATGCTCTCATCCGGACGGCTGCGGCGCAGGCCTCGAACTATCCCTTCACGACGATCGCCCCCAATGTCGGCGAGGTGGCGGTGCCCGACCCGCGCCTCGATAAGCTCGCCAGCATCTCCAAATCGCCCGCTTCGGTGGCGACCCGCATCCAGTTCCTCGATATTGCCGGACTGGTGCGTGGCGCCTCCAAGGGCGAAGGTCTCGGCAACCGGTTCCTCGCCAACATTCGTGAGGTCGACGCCATCATCCATGTGGTGCGATGCTTCGATGATCCCGACGTCACCCATGTCGAGGGCCGGGTTGACCCCATCGGCGATATTGAGACGATCGAGACCGAGCTCATGCTCGCCGATCTCGACAGTCTCGAGCGCCGCATCGAGCCGCTGCACAAGCGCGCCGCGAGCGGCGACAAGGAGGCGCGCAAGGCCGCAGAGCTAATGGAGACCGCGCTGGCGCTGTTGCGCGAGGGCCGGCCGGCGCGGCTGGCCTTCATCCCCGAAGACCACAGGCCGGCCTTCAGGGCGCTCGGCCTGCTCACCTCCAAGCGCGTCGTGTATGTCTGCAATGTCGAGGAAGCCTCCGCTGCCACCGGCAACGCCTACTCGGACATGGTGAGCGACAAGGTGGCGCGCGACGCGCTGCAACGCGTGCCTCTGCCTGGCCCTACCAAGGGCGCGCCTGTGGCGCGGCCCAAGCCGCCCGCCGTCGTCGTCATCTCGGCGGCCATCGAGGCCGAGATCGCCCAACTCAGCGACACCGAGCAGCAGGAATACCTTTCCGCCCTCGGACTCGCCGAGCCCGGCCTCGACCGCCTTATCCGCGCCGGTTATGAGCTGCTCGACCTCGTCACCTTCTTCACGACGGGGCCGAAGGAGACGCGCGCCTGGACCGTGCCGAAGGGCACCAGGGCGCCGCAGGCGGCCGGAGCCATCCACAGCGATTTCGAGCGCGGCTTCATTCGCGCCCAGACGATCACTTATGAGGACTTCGTGGCGCTCGGCGGCGAGGCAGGCGCCAAGGAGGCGGGCAAGGCCCGCGACGAAGGCAAGGACTACATCGTCCAGGACGGTGACGTGATGCTGTTCAAGTTCAACGTCTAGCCGGGCCTCAATACGAGGCAATCCCGCCTTCGGGCGGGGGCAGGTTGCCGCGCCGATTCTTGCTGATCGTCTCCGGCCTCACATCAAAAATTCTGCACAGCCAATACGTGAAAGCAGTCAGCCATCTCTCTATCGCGCGCATCGCTTGGACTCCATGCTGAGAGTCACGCAAATTTTACCACGGAACGCGTTCGCAACAAAGGTTTTTCCGACGTTCCCGCCCCCAGCGAATGAGGATGCTGAGAAGCCGGTGCCGACTGGTCAGATACGTGGGGGACCGGGTCACGTTGGCCGCGGACGGCGAGGAAGGCGGCGCGGCCGCCTTCCTCGAACGATGTCGTTACTGGGCCAGCAGCAGCCGCCGCATGGCCTCGGCCAGCAGCGCCTCGGCTTCGCGGTGGTTGCCGGCCGCGTGCTGCTCCATTCCCTGGTCCTTCAGCGCCTCGACTTCGGCCTTTTCGGCATCGCTGAGGTTGGAGGTGGGAAGTGCATGCTCGATGGCCGCGGCGTCCGCCGGGCAGTGGCCGGCAAGCGCCGGAGTGGCCATGAGGGCGAGAACGGCGAATGCTGAGAGGGTGTTGCGGATCATACTGACATCTCCCTTTGTGGTGTCGACGTCGACGCAGCCACAATAGCACGACCGCGTCGAGCCTGTCTCACACGCGAGCGTGTATGCTGATACCGCTGGCGCACCACCTTCAGTGAACGCGGGTTGAGGGCTTTGCGCCTGACCCTGCACAACTGGTGCCGGCAACTGCCTTGGTCTAAGTATGGTCGCTTTTCAGGCGGGGCTTTGCGGCTGGACTGAGGGGGCGATGGGCGACTATTTGCATTACGAGGACTTCCCGGACGGCGAAGTGCTGACCTATGGCGCCTACCAGGTGACCGCCGAGGAGATCAAGGCGTTCGCCGCCGAATACGATCCCCAACCCTTCCACCTCGATGAAGACGCCGGTCGGGCCAGCATTCTCGGGGACCTGTGCGCCTCGGGCTGGCATGTGTGTGCGATCATGAACCGTATGAACGTCGATGCCTATCTGGCGGCTTCCGCCAGCATGGGCTCCTTTGGGCTCGACGAGGTCAAGTGGCTGAGGCCGGTGCTCGCCGGCGATGTGCTGACCATCCGTCGCACCACGCTTGAGCGGCGCGTATCGGCACGGCGGCCGGACATGGGGATCGTCAAGTTTCGCTGGCAGGTGGTCAACGCCGCCCACGAACTCAAGCTCGAGGCGCGCGGCTTCAATCTGTTCAAGGTTCGGGCGGCTGGCTAGGGAGTGGTTCATGTCGTGGGCGTATTTCGAGGAGTTCGAGCCAGGCCAAACTGATGCCTTCGGCAGCTACCGTTTCGAGCGCGACGAGGTGATCCGCTTTGCCCGCGACTATGATCCTCAAGGCTTCCATCTTGATGACGAGGCCGGCCGCAAAAGCGTCTTCGGGCGGCTGTCGGCCAGCGGTTGGCACACCACGGCTGCGATGATGAAGTGCTGGTCGGCCTACAGCTTCGGCCGCCGTGCCGAACGGGCCGAACAGGGTTTGGCGCTGCCGGAGATCGGCCCATCGCCAGGGTTTGAGAGCCTGGAGTGGCTGCGCCCGGTCTTTCCGGGCGACACCGTCACCTATTCGGGCGAAGTCGTCTCCAAGCGGCTGTTGGCCAGCCGGCCGCGCTGGGGTCTGGTCACAACGCGCATCGAGGGGGTAAACCAGGACGGCGTCAAGGTATTCAGGTTTCTCAGCAAGCTCATGGTGGAGCGGCGCGCCTCGGGCCAACTCGCATGACGCGGCCGGGAAAGTCAGTTGCCAGAGTCCCTGATATCGGGGTGGGGGTTGCGCCGGTCGGCCCTGACATTGTGCTTTCGCACATAGGTGACCATCGCATTTGGGTGCTCCTGCTTGACCTTCAGCGCCGCAATGAGGGCATCTTCGGCGTCGACCGCGACCCCGGCCGCCTTCTTGTCGATCCTGATGCCGACCATGTATCGCATTGCATGCTCGTTGGTTCGAGTGACAATCGCGGGTTTGCATCGATCATGGTATCAACTGCGCGCGGCTGAGCCAATATGGATCGGGCAGGGAGTGCAAACTGCTCGGTGACAAGGCGATTGAAGGGCCATGGCAATGGCAGGTGGCGTGAGGACTTCAGGCAGCCTTGCCGGGCTCGTTGTAGCGCTCGGCCTGGCGGGGTGCGCGGAGGCCGAGCCGCCGGCAAATCTGGCAATCCCCGGCGCCGACGCCGCCAAAGGCAGGGCGTTGATCGGTGAGTATGGCTGCGGCGCCTGTCATTTTGTGCCAGGGGTCGATGGTGCCAATGGGCTGGTCGCCCCGAGGCTTGAGAATTTCGCCAACCGGACGCTGCTTGCGGGCACCTATCCGAATGTGCCGCGCATGCTTGTTGCGTGGCTGATGGACCCGCCGAAGCTGAAACCGCAAACCGGCATGCCGAACCTGGGGCTCGGCGATGGCGAGGCGCGAGATATTGCCAGCTACCTCTATACGCTGGGCGCGGCTGACGTTGTGCCGCAGCCGCAAGCCGCCGTAACGGACGTTTCAGGCGATGCCTTTGAAGTCCTGCGCAGTCAGCAGCAAAGGCGCCTGAACAGTGGGGGGACCCTCGGAATCGAGCGGGCCATCGATCTCCTCGCCACCGAGAGTGGAAATTAACCGCCGGCCTGGGCCTGCACGGCAAGGTTGGGCCGCCGGCTCGTTTCCACGGCCAGCATCACAAGCCATAGCCCAACCAGACCTGCCAGGACGGCGACATCGACCGGGGCCGGAACCGCGTGCAGCGCGGCGGGGCGGATCAGCCACACCAGATGAGCGAAGTGCTGGACGAGCAACAGGCCGCAGATGACGAGCAGGCGCAAAGGCCCGGCGTGCGGGGCCACGAGGAGCACGGTGGCGATCAGCAGGGCCGGCACGGCGATGGCCTGAAGCACCAGCCAGGTGCCGGCGCGGCCAAGGTACCACGCCGCCTCCGCCGGCAGATCGGCCATCCACACGATCAGGAACTGGGTGAACCACGTCCACGCCGTGAGCAGCGACAGCACCAGCAGCGCCGTACGCAGGCTTTCGACTTGCCCCGCGTGGGGATGGCCTGGGCGGATTAGCGTCACGAGAAGCGCAAGCGTCATGGCGGCGAGCAGTTGGCTCACCGCAAATGCCGGCCCGTAGAAACCGGGGATCCAGTCCTCGCGAGAGGCCAGCCAGTCAAGGGCGGCCAGCGACACGGCGGGAATCAGGATCACCAGACCGACGGCGCTGGCCATGCGGCTGGTATGGCGCCGCTTGGCCAAGCTGGCAATGGCGGTCCAGATGGCGAGATAGAGCACGCTGCGCCCGATGAAGAAATCGGTGTCGAGCCACACTCGGTGAGAAGGGTCCATGGCACCGCTGTCGGCCCACCGGTACAGCACCTCCGGATAGACGAGGATCGGCAGGGCCAGAACCGCCACCATCGGCACGAGGTCGGCGATCGCCTCCAATTCGGCCCGGATCGGCTGCAGCCAGGTTTCCCCCAATATGTGGCCCGTCAGCAGCAGCGCCAGGGCGCCGGCGCTCACTCCGGCCAGCAGGATGAAGCCGAGGAGCCAGGCCTCGATGACACTTGGCTCCCCGACCACCAGGACGATCAGGCTGGCAGCCAGGCCTGCGGCGATGCCGAGGATCCGAGTGGTGCGGCGCGACAGGCGGACCACGTCCTGGCTCATTGCTCCTCTCCCGGCGCCTGCCGGCTGAGTTGCAGCGCTTTGACATAAGCGGCAATCGCCCACCGGTCAGTGACGGGAATGCGTTCCGCCATCGGCAGCATCAGGCCACTTCCCTGGCTGATCACCTCCACTATCTGACCCGCGGTCAGGTCCACTCGGGGCCCGACATGGAACGAAGGCGGGGCCGGAAAGCCGCGCTGGACCACCATGCCGTCGCCGTCCCCGGCAAAGCCGTGGCATGGCGCGCAGAAGATGTCGTAGCGCTCCTGGCCCCGGAAGAGGACCTGTCGCGTCATCAGCGGCTGAGGCGGCTCGGCGCCGGGCACAGTCTGGGGCACCGAGTGCATCGGCTGGGTCGCCCCGGCCGGCGCGGCAAGCCCGACGAGCATCAAGACAAGGGCTGCCTCAGGCCTCATTCCGGCACTTCCTGCACGCTCTCAGCCCCAAGCTCGCCGAAGAAGCTCAGCGTAGCGGCGTCATCGAAGCGTGGATCGTCGGCCTTGATGCACAGGAAGAAGCGGTCCACGGCTGCCCGCTCGAAGCCGGCGACGGCAAACAGCGGGTGATGGAGCCGCGGCAGACGGCACAGCGCCAGCATGCCGATCAGCGCTGCAGCCGACGCCCACAGAATGCTCACGATGAGAGTCGGCGGGATGAACGCCGGCCAACTGTGCAGAGGCCGCCCGCCGACATTGAGCGGGTAGTCCACGGCGTTCATCCAGTACTGAGCGAAATATTGCAGACAAGCCCCGAAAATACCTGCGGCAATCGCGATCAGCGCTATCGGCAGGCCACTGCGGCCCAGCGACTCATGGGTCTCGGTCAGCGGGAACGGGCTGTAGGTACGAAGTTCCGTGTATCCCGCCCGGCGGGCGCGGCGGACCGCCCGGTCGATGGCCTCCACCGAGTCGAACTGCGCCACGATCCCGTACAGGGGGCGGGCCATCACTCGCCATCCTGGCTGGCATGACGGTGCTCGAACATGGAGATCACCGGCAGGTAGCGCACAAACAACAGCACCAGCGAGGAGAACAGCCCGAGGCTGCCGAAAAGGATGAAAAATTCCTCCCAGGTCGGTGAATAGCTGCGCCAAATGGAGGGCAGGTAGTCGCGCTGGACGCCCCCCACGATGATGGAGAACCGGTCGAGCCAGACTCCGACCAGCATGGCAATCGACACCAGCAGGGGCCCGATCAGGCTGCGCCGGATCGCTTCGGCCCACAATGCCTGGGGAGTGACAGCCATCAACAGGAATGCCGCCCAGTAGGTCCATCCGTAGTCGCCGATGAGGCGGGCCAGCGTGGCCTCCCGGGTCGCCGGTGCCGACAGGATCAGGACCACGTACTCTTCCAGGAGGACCAGCGCGATCGCCAGTCCGTTGGCGGCGATCAGGATGGCCATCAGGTCGACATTGACGCGGGTGATGTAGGCTTCGAGGCCATGCAGGCGGCGCAACAATACGGCGGCGGCAAGGACTATGGCCAGCCCCGAGCCGAGGCCGGTCACCACGAAGTGCAGCGGCAGTCGGGTCTTGTGCCAGTCGGGTACCAGCGTGGTTGCGAACTCGAACGACACGGTGGTCTGGATCACCACCACCATGGCCAGAACGAGCCCGGCCACCAGGCCGTAGGCGGTGCGGTGATACACCCAGTGCTGACCCGAACCGCGCCAGCCGAGGGCGAAAAGGGCAAATGCTTTTTGCGCCAGGGGGCGAGCGCTGCGGTCGCGCAGGCTGGCGAGGTCAGGCAGCAGGCCAATATACCACAAGAGCCCGGTTACGATCACATGCGCGAGGATGGCCCAGAAGTCCCAGGTCAGCGGGCTGCGGAATTGCGGCCAGACCTCGAACGTGGCGGGGTAGGGGATCATCCAGTAGAACAGCCATGGCCGGCCGAGATGGATGATCGGGAACAGGGCGGCGCAGATTACTGCAAACAGCGCCACGCTTTCGGCGAATCGATTGACCGCGGTGCGCAGTTCATGGCGGCGAATGGCCAGCAGCGCGGCGAGGAAACTGGTGCCGTTGGCGATGCCGATCCACCACACATAGTTGACGAGGTCGAAGCCCCACACGAAGGGGATGTTGATGCCCCACACGCCGACGCCCCACCAGGCGGGCAGGGCCAGCCCGACGGCGAACACCAGCACGAAGAACACCGAAACTGCGAAGGCCGCGGTCCACCCCCAGCCGAAGTCGGCAGAAATCGGCAGCCGGGCGATGCCTACGTCGCTATCCGGCTGATTGCCCGCCTGACTGTCCGACGGGGCGGTCATTCGGATGCTGCGTCCGGCGCCGCCGCGGCGACGCGCGCCAGATAGGTGGTGCGCGGCCTGGTGTTGAGCTCGCCGAGCAGCGCATAGTTGCGTTGCGAGGCCTTGTGCCGGCTGACAGCGCTCGACGGGTCATTGACGTCGCCGAACACGATGGCTCGGGTCGGACAGGCCTGCTGGCAGGCCGTGACGATCTCGCCGTCGGCCACCTTGCGGTCCTCCATGCCGGCGCTTATGCGCGCTGCACGGATGCGCTGGACGCAAAACGTGCATTTCTCCATCACCCCGCGAGGACGGACGTAAACTTCCGGGTTGTCCACGTGGGAAGCGCCAGCCTGGCCGGAGTAGTCGTACCAGTTGAAGCGGCGCACCTTGTAGGGACAGTTGTTGGAGCAGGTCCTGGTGCCGATGCAGCGGCTGTAGACCATGTCGTTGAGGCCTTCGGAGGAATGCACCGTGGCGTTGACCGGGCACACCACCTCGCACGGCGCCTGCTCGCAGTGCATGCACAGCAGGGGCTGGAAGTAGGTCTCAGGCGCCTCGGAATTCCCCGCATAGTAGCGGTCAATGCGCAGCCAGTGCATCTCGCGCCCCCGTGCGACCTCGTCGCGGCCGACCACCGGGACGTTGTTTTCCGCCTGGCAGGCGACGACGCAGGCATTGCAGCCGATGCACGTATCAAGGTCGATGGTCATGCCCCAGGCATAGCTGTCATACGGCCATTCGGGGTACAGCGACGGGGCGGCAAGTTGCGGGTCGTCCACGGCCTCGCCGAGGGCGACAAGGCGCACGAGGTCGCGGCCCTCCATGCGGTGATGGCCCTGGGTGCTGGCCAGCGCATGGCTGCGCCCGGTCGGCGCAACGCTGACGCCCGGCAGGGTCCAGGGCTGATGCGAGCGGCGCAACGGCCGGGCGTTGAAGCCGACCGTTGTGCCGACGTTGCCTGCCTGCCATCGGCCGTAGCCCAGCGGAATCGTGATCGTGCCGGGCGCCTGGCCAGGCAGGACCCACACCGGCGCAGACAGGCTCAGGCCGTCGGGGGCGGAAATGTCCACCACGTCGCCCGATGCCACTCCCAGATCACTGGCGGTCGAAGGGGCGATGAGCGCCGCATTGTCCCAGGTGAGCTTGGTCAGCGGCCGCGGCAGTTCCTGCAGCCAGGCATTGTTGGCGTAGGTGCCGTCCCACACCGCCGAATCGGGGGCGAACAGCACGGTCATCGGCGAGTCCGGCGGCGCCGCCCAGCCATCGGCCCAGCCCTGGCGCACCGTCACCGGACGGTGCCCGGCCGCGGTCCCGGCAATGACCCCTTCAGTCAGGGCGGCGTGCCAGGCGGCTTCGAAGTCTGCCTCGCCCAGCACCTCCTGCCAGAAGCTGCGCACCACCTCGCGAGCCTCAAACCGGGCTCCGGCCAGGGCAGCGAGAACCTGTTCGCGCTCCAGCCCCGGTGCCAGAGGCATGGTGGCCGGCTGGCGCAGGCTTGCCGTCCCGTCAAAAGCCAGTGCATCGCCCCAGGTTTCCAGCGGGTGCAGCAGCGGCAGGTGCCAGCCGGCGAGGACACCGGTCTCGTCGCGGCTGAACCCAGCATGAATGCTCACTGGCACGCGCCGCATCAGTGCTGCGAAATCGATGTCGCCCGGAGCGTGGTAGACGGGGTTGGCATCAAGCATGACCAGGCAAGTGACGGCGCCCGCCTCGATGCCGGCGGCCAGCGATGCCAGCGAGTCCATGTGGCCCATGTCGAGCGTCACCGGGGCGATGTAGCGAACCGTCCGGCCGGCTGCTCCAAGCGCCCCGTTGGCGGCATGGGCCAGCGCCTGCACGGCCCATGGCTGCTCGGAACCTGCCACGACGAGGGCTCGCGAACCCGCCCGGCGCAGGCTTTCGGCGATTTCGCCAGCGGCCGGATGTGCCT
>CAYWVA010000083.1:0-9077 GCA_964461545.1 uncultured Rhizobiaceae bacterium
CAGGCGCGCCAGGGTCGCCGCCCCGGTCGCCGCATCGACGCCGTTCAGCAGGTCCAGCGTGAACGAGCCGCGATCGAGCGACTTCGGCACCGGCTGGAAGAAGTACGGGTGGGCTAGGTAGCGCCGCAAGACGGCCTCGTCGGCGACGCCGGAGCGCGCCAGGGCCCCGTCCTCGTCGCATGGCCGGCCGGTGTGGCGGAGCGCCCAGTCATCCATCAGGGCATTGCCCGGCCCGGTATCGAAGGCCACCAACTCGCCATTGCTGCCGACCCACGTGACATTGGCGACGCCGCCGATATTGACAAAGACCACCGGCCGCTGTGGCAGGCGCATGGCCAGCGCCCGGTGATAGACGCTGGCCAGCGGCGCCCCCTGCCCGCCGGCCGCCACGTCGGCGGCCCTGAGGTCGCTCACCACCTCGCAGCCGGTGAGCCGGGCGAGCAGGGCTCCGTCGCCGAGCTGCACGGTGAGCCCGGCCTCGGGCCGGTGCAGCACCGTGTGGCCATGAAATCCGATCACGTCGGGGGCGCCGTGGCTGTCGCCAAACTCTTCGAGAAAGGCGCCGACCGCGGCGGCATGGCGTTCGGTGAGCTCCTTCTCAACGCTGCCAAGCGAGCCGGGACGCTGAGTGCGATCCTCGATTTCCCTGGCTTGTGCGAGCGCCGCGGTGAGCCTGGCGCGCATCTCCTCATCATAGGGGTAGGAGCGCGCGGGTCCGCGCTCCACCGCCCGCCCGCCGTTGGTGCGCACCAGCGCCACATCGATGCCGTCCATCGAGGTGCCGCTCATCAAACCGATCGCGTTGAGCCGTTTTGCCATGCGGCCGTCTCGTGCTAAGAGCCCGGCCGAAACTGGCATGAGGCCGGCCGATGAGCAAGTTCGCTTCCGACTTTGTGCGCATTCTGAACGAGCGTGGCTTTATCCACCAGGGCTCCGACCTTGAGGGCCTGGATGCCGCCGCGAGGGGGGGGCAGGCGACCGGCTATGTCGGTTACGATTGCACCGCGCCGTCGCTGCATGTCGGACACCTGCTCACCATCATGATGCTGTACTGGCTGCAGCACACCGGCGGCAAGGCAATCGTGCTCATGGGCGGCGGCACCACCCAGGTGGGCGACCCGTCGGGCCGCGACGAGACCCGACGCATCCTGTCGCGTGATGACATCGAGGCCAACAAGCAATCGATCAAGGAGGTGTTCCAGCGCTTCCTGGACTTCAGCGCAGGATCCGCCGCGGCCGTCATGGTCGATAATGCCGATTGGCTGGCGAAGCTCAACTACATCGAGTTTCTGCGCGACGTCGGGCGGCATTTCTCGGTCAACCGCATGCTGTCCATGGACTCGGTGAAGCTCAGGCTCGAGCGCGACCAGGAGATGTCCTTCATCGAGTTCAATTACATGATTCTGCAAGCCTATGACTTCGTCGAACTGGCCCGGCGGCACGGCTGCATTCTGCAGATGGGAGGCTCCGACCAGTGGGGCAACATCGTCAACGGCATCGATCTCGGCCGCCGGCTCGGCACCGCACAGCTCTACGGCCTGACCTGCCCGCTGCTGACCACCGCGTCCGGCGCCAAGATGGGAAAGACGGCCACCGGTGCGGTGTGGCTCAATGCCGATTTGTTGTCGCCCTATGACTACTGGCAATACTGGCGCAACACCGAAGACGCCGACGTCAGGCGGTTTCTCAGGCTGTTCACCACGCTGCCGATGGACGAGGTCTCCCGGCTGGAGCGCCTGGGCGGGGCGGAAGTCAATGCGGCCAAGAAAGTGCTGGCGACCGAGGCGACGGCCCTGGTGCACGGCCGCGAGGCGGCGCTCGGGGCCGAAGCAACGGCGCGGCGCACCTTCGAGGAAGGGGCCATTGCAGAGGGACTGCCGACGATCGAGAAGTCAAGATCGGACCTCGATCACGGCATCAGCCTCATGAACCTGTTCGTGGAGGCGGGCCTTGCCGGGAGCAATGGCGAAGTGCGCCGCGCCATTGGCAACAATGCCGTGAGCATCAACGATGCCAAGGTGGACGACATGCGCCGCATGGTGACGCTCGCCGATGCGAACCATGACGGCATCATCAAGCTGTCCATGGGCCGCAAGCGCCACGCCTTGATCCGGGCGGTGTGACTATCGGTAGCTCTCTAGCCGCGGCCGCTGACGTGCCTTGGTACCGTCGGGTGCCACCCCGCCACCTCCGATGTCGAACAGTCGGCGCAGGATCCCCGGGGCAATCGCCGACACCGGGTTGACGAGGAACTGCGGCTCACGAACCGTTCCCTTCAGCGCATAGGTGAGACCGAACACGCCTTCGCCTTTTCCGCCGGTGAGGAGCTGACCTAACAGCGGCACATCGCTGAGCGCGGCGTTAATCGCATAGGCCGGTATGATGGTGCCGCCAATGTCCATGCGCCCATCGGTCTTGCGGATGTGGCCTTGCGCTGAGGCTCCCAATTCGGGACCATTGACCAGGGCATCGCCGATCCGAATGTAAGTTTCATCGACGGAGAAGGGCAAAGTGAGCTGGGAGAAACTTCGGTAGTCGCGGCGTGTGGGCCGGGCGACAGGCTCAGAAGACTGGCGTTCGACCTCGCTCAGTGCCACCTCGTTCTCGACTTCGAAACTGTTGATCACCAACAGTCCACGCTGCACCGCTCCGGTGCGGCCGGGGCCAAGCCAGGCGCGGAAATCGACGCTGCCGCCGCTGACCTTGGAGTACAAATCGGCAGCCCGCAATGCCGCGCCGCCGTCCCCGCCGACCAGTCTCAGTTCGCGCAGATCCGATGCGGCCGGAACGACGCGGAGCGACACCGGTGCGCCGCTGCGAAAGTTCCCGCTGAGATCGGCCGTGTCAACGATGCCGCCGGTCAGCTGCATTGTCCCCCTCAAGCCGCCGATCACCTCGCCGCGATGGGCGAGCATGTGGTCGATCGCCGCTTCTATCCGCATGGAGACGTCATCGGCGTCGGACAGGCTCGCCGAGGTGGAGAACAGCTTGCCGATCAGCGGCCGGGCATCGAAGGCTCGCCCGATCACCGAAGCCGCAAGCCCGTCTGCCTCAGCCTTCAACTTGACCGCTACGTCGGTATTGCCATCCAGGCGAACCGTCGGGAACGTGGCGTCCAAAAGCCGGCCGCCGCGATCGAGCCTGAGGCGGCCGGCAAGTTCGAATTGCCCGCCGGCAATGGTGAGTTGGGTAATGGACACAGCGTCGGGGTCGGTGAAGTCAAGATCGAACGCGGCGTTGGCCCCGGTCCCAGGTGGCCTTGTCCAGCCGATGGAATCGATTCTGATCTCAGCGTTGGTGAGGTCGGCCTCGACATGTGCCCGCTCAAGCCGGCCGTGGCGTTCGCTCACCGCCACTTTGATCCGCACCGGGCCACGGACGAACTCGTTGATGGGAGCGCCCAGCCGTTCGCGGTCGGCCTCGTCGAGCTCCGCTTCCAGCACGATTTCGTCGTCGGTTTCCACGTCGGGCCCCAGCATCCGGGTCCACGCCAGATTGGCCGCTGTGCCATTGAGGCTCACCGGACCGGTCACCCGGAAGCTCTTGGTGTCGACGGCGATCTCCAGCTGCCCATCCTCGATGCTTATGCCCTCCAGGGCGTCGCGAAACTGGGCCTTTGCGAGCCGTGCCTGGGCTGTAACTCGCACCAAGTCTTTCGGGATCGGCCGCGCCAGCACCATCTCTATGGTCACATTGGCGCTCGCCTCGCCGCCGAACCTGGCGTGATCGAAGCCAGCCTTAGTGACGAGATGAAGCGGCTCGAGATCGATGAGTTCAAGAAGGCCTGACGCCCCTCCAGCCGCCTCGATGTGCAGCACCGCCGGAGATTGGGGCTTGGCTATCTCAGTGATGGTCATGGTGCCGCGGTGGTACAGCACCTCGTTGCCCGACGGCACCGTGACCATGCCGTTCTCCAGTTCCAGGCGGAAGCTCCCGCCGGTCAGCCGACCGGAGCCGGACGCACCCCGGAGAGGTGGTAACTCGCCGAAATAGCGCATCTCTACGTCGGCAAGCGCAAACGTCAGATCAACCATATGTTCCGGAACCGGCTGGCCCTTGAGGGCAGCGGCAACGGTGGCCGGCGGAATGGCGATCTGGAACGTCGCATCGGAAATGCGCCCGGCGATGACGTGCTCATTCATCCATTTGCGCGCCCCGCCGGCTACGATGGGCGGCCACAGCGTTTTGATCAAACTGGCAGACAAATCGCGCGCGATCCCCTCCAAGTAGACCCCGACCGCACCGTCGCCACCGACGAACTCGCCGCGGGCACGCAGGCCGGAGTTTCCCGACATGAGCAGGAGGTCGTCGAGAACCAGGCGCGCTTCCTGCAGGGATGCGACGCCACGAATCTCGATGCGATCGAGCGACAAGGGCGGGGCAGCCTGCTCGGCACCGTGTGGGCTCGGCGTGCTGCCGGCGCCGAACTCGAATCGCGCCGCGGTCAGCTGTCCAGAGGTGGAATAAAGCGGCTCGATCCGACCGGCGAGCCGGCTAGGCCTGCCGGCGATGAACACGACCGAGTCACCGATCACCACGTGTCCGGAACTCGGCTCGTAGTCGATGCGTACAAGGCCTTCGTCGATAAGGACCGGCTCCGAAATGTAATCGGGGAACCCGACCCGTCCAGCCGTGGCATTGAGCTCGGCGCTCGCCCGGATCATTTTGCCGTCCCTGGTGAACTCCACCTCGGCATGGCCCGACAGGGGCAACCGAACCTGGGCAAGCCGGGACAGCGCGAAGACGTCTGCGATGTCGGCCGGGACGACATCGAAGACGCGGGCACTGACCGTAAAGGTGCGGGCCTGGGCCTTGTAGCTCGCGACGATTTCGCTGCGCCATGGCGCCGCTGCGCTGGCAATGCTGGCATCGGCGAAGAGCGCAAACCCATAGGCGACGCGACGGAACACAAGATTGGCCTGCGGCGCATGCCACCAGACCTCGTTGGCCTCGTCGTAAAGCGATATGGATGCCTGGCTGATGGTCAGCGAAACCAGCGACGCGATGGCCGACGGGCTTTGCTGCTCGGTCAGCAGTTCGTGGTCGAGGAACTGGAGGACATCGGCAGTCTGGAACTCAGGCGCGTCTGCCGCAACTTGGCCACTGGCGAGGCGGTCCTGCTTTGCGCCACCCTGAAGCCCCGACTCTCCCTCGGAAAGCGCGCCGCCCTCGGCTGCGCCGAAGCCGAGCTGGAATCTGCCATCGAGCTGACGGCGGATCACGATCTGCGCCCCGATCAGCTCGAATTCGGTCGGCTGGATCCGTCCAGTCAGCAGGGCCCGCCCACTCACGTCGATGGCCGCTCTCGGGGCCATTGCGATCAAGTTGCCCGCCATGTCACGCAGGCGGATATGGCGCAGCCGGAAGCGCGGCGTGCCCGTACCTTGATCGCGCTCCAGAATAACGTCGCCGATCTCGGCGCGCACGCCGGAGATGTTGGCGTTCAGCATGTCCTGGACGTAGCTGGTGAGGAAGGTCAGGGCCACAGGGCCTTGCGACAGCCGCCACATGAAGATTGCGGCGAAACTGCTGGTAATGAGCACCGCCGCCAGCAGCGTGTAGAGTGTGAAGCGTTTGACGTGGCGCGCCACTCAGCCCTCCCCCGATCAGCCAGGCAACCGCACAGGCGCGGTGTACGACGCCAAGCGCATGCTGTGGTCCATCGAAGATGCTTGCGACGTGGTCCGCCCCCCCAGTTGGGCCATACTTCGGCTCCGGCTTGCCCCGCCGCCGGTCTTCGACCAGGCTAGTTGCGGGTACCGATCAACGAGGATCGGCTGACACAGCACTAACGCCGATGGCGCTCACGTCACCAAGTTGTGCCGTGCCGTCCCTCAGCAGCTCGAGCTCCCACGCAAAGCAAATGCGACAGGTCCCTCAGCGCCCAGTAAGACATACAAAGCGACGAAAGCATGGCATCGTTGGGATTTGCCTGCCGGACTGCCAGATTCACCCTTCGCTAATGCCCGCTCCAGTCAGATTTACGGAACATCCTCCAGCGCCTCGCCCGAACCATGCACCCGGTGGGCAAGCGACGCTTCGAGAAACCGATCGATGTCGCCGTCGAGCACCGCCATGGGATTGGTGATTTCGACCCCGGTTCGCAGATCCTTCACCAGCTGGTAGGGCTGCAGGACATAGGAGCGAATTTGATGGCCCCAGCCGATGTCAGTCTTCGATGCTGCTTCCTTGGCCGCCTCATCTTCGCGCATCTGAAGTTCGCGTTCGTAGAGCCGCGCTTTCAACATGGCCCAGGCGGTGGCGCGGTTCTTGTGCTGGGAGCGTTCGTTTTGGCACTGCACAACGATTCCGGTGGGAAGGTGGGTGATGCGCACCGCGGAGTCAGTGGTGTTGACATGCTGGCCGCCGGCGCCTGAGGCCCGATAAGTGTCGATCCGGCAGTCGCTCTCGTTAATCTCGATGTTGATGGTGTCGTCGACCATGGGATAGACCCACACCGAGGCGAACGATGTGTGGCGGCGGGCATTGGAATCGAAGGGTGAGATCCGCACCAGGCGGTGGACGCCCGATTCGGCCTTGAGCCAGCCATAGGCATTCTCGCCGGCGATTTTGAGCGTGGCCGACTTCAGCCCCGCCTCTTCGCCCGCATGCTCCTCGATGACCTCGACTTTGAAGCCGTGCGCCTCGGCCCATCGCACATACATGCGGGAGAGCATCTGGGTCCAGTCCTGGCTTTCGGTGCCCCCGGCGCCGGCATGGACCTCAAGATAGGCATCGTTTCGGTCGGCCTCGCCGGATAGCAGGGTCTCGAGCTCGCGTTTGGCGGCCTCGGCCCGCACATCCCGCAGGGTCCGTTCAGCCTCCGCGACGATAGCCATGTCGCCTTCCGCCTCGCCAAGCTCGATGAGCTCGGCGCTTTCCACAGCCGCGCGTTCCAACCGTTCGATCGCCGTGATGCGGGTATCGAGGTCCTGGCGCTGACGCATCACCGCCTGCGCTGCCTCGGCATCGGACCACAAATTGGGATCCTCGGCGCGGGCATTAAGCTCGGCAAGCCGTCTCAGGGCGTTGTCCCAGTCAAAGATGCCTCCTCAGCAGTCCGACGGACTGCTTGATCTCATCGACCAAATGTTCAATCTCGGCACGCATGGTTCAGATTTCCTTGATGAGCTGTGTGACGCCTGGGGCTCGCCGGAGGACGACAGGCAAACTGGTTGTCAGCGCATATAGTGCCGCGCGACCGCCCAGTAAATGACACCCGCGTTTCAGTAAAGCCCGCCAGTGCCGGTGGTAAAGCCGCCATCGTTGACCGCGCCCTCGCGGCTCACCGGCACAATGATGTCGCCGATCACCAGCGGCATGCTCGAGGGGTCCTCGCCGGGCTTGAAGGCCTCCAGGATGACGTTGGCATCGCCGTAAGCGGCGCGCTCGCCGGTATTCGGATCGATCGGGATGAGCTGCACGCCGGGGGGTACGCGGAACGGCGTGGCCGAAACGTGGCGCAGCGATTGACGCATGAATTCGGCCACGATCGGCGCCGCCAACTGGCCGCCGGTGGCATCGCGCCCCATGGGCGTGGGCGTGTCGTAACCCACATAGACCCCGACCGCGAGGTCGGGCGTGAAGCCGATGAACCAGGAATCGCGCACATCGTTGGACGTGCCGGTCTTGCCCGCCACCGGCTTGCCGACCGCCTGCAGCACCTTGCCGGTGCCGCGCTCGACCACGCCTTCGAGCATCGAGGTGATCTGATAGGCCGTATAGGGGTTGATGACCTCGTCCCGGTCATCGAAAATCTCCGGCTCGGGCTGGTTCTCCCAGGCCGTGGCCTGGCAGCCGGGGCAATCGCGCCGGTCGTGACGATAGACGGTGCGGCCATAGCGGTCCTGGATGCGATCGATGAGGGTCGGCTCGATCCGCTTGCCGCCGTTGGCGAAAACGGAGTAGGCGGTGGTCATCTTGAGCAGCGAGGTCTCGCCGGCGCCAAGCGCCATGGCCATCAGGTGCGGCATCTTGTTATAGATGCCGAGCCGCTCGGTGAACTCGGCCAGCGTGCCGATCCCCATGTCGCTCGCCAGCCTGACTGTCATGGCGTTGCGCGACAGCTCGATGCCCCGGCGCAAGGTCGAAGGCCCGTAGAACTTGCCGGTGTAGTTCTTGGGCCGCCACGTTTCACCGCTCGGCAGCTCGAATTCGATGGGAGAGTCGAGCACCACCGAGGCCGGGGTGTAGCCCCGGTCGAGGGCGGCAGCATAAACCAGCGGCTTGATCGCCGAGCCCGGCTGTCTGAGGGCCTGGACGGCACGGTTGAACTGGCTGCGACCGTAGGAGAAGCCGCCGACCTGGGCCAGCACCCGGCCGGTATGGGGGTCCATGGCCACCAGTGCGCCGTCGACCTCCGGGATCTGCACCAGGTGCCAGACACCGTTCTGCGCCGCCGGCGCGACATAGACGACATCACCGGGGCTGAGCACATCGCCCGGCGCCCTGACTTCGGGTCCCAGAACCCCGCCTGGCCTGGCCGGCCTTGCCCACGCCATCAGCTGAAGCGGTATGACGCCCGTCTCGAGCGCCCGCCTCTCCCCGTCGGAAGCGTGTTTCGGCTGCAGGGCGATCTGGGCTTCCGTCGGTGAGAGTTCGGTCACGATGGCCAGCCGCCAGGGGGCAAGATCGGCGGCAAGGTTGTGCTTTTCGAAACTGCCGATCCATTCGCCGGCCATGTCGATGCTCGCCTCAGGACCCCGCCAGCCGCGCTTGCGGTCGAAGCCCATGAGGCCCGTTGCCAACGCCTGCCGGGCGAGGACCTGAAGCTTGGGGTCGAGCGTCGTGCGTACCGACAGACCGCCGCTGTAGAGTTTCTCCTCACCATAGATCTGCTGTACTTCGCGGCGCACCTCTTCGGCGAAGGACTCGGCCGAAAACAGCCCCGCTGCCACCGGACGTGGCGAGGTGTCGAGCGGCGCGGCCGACGCCTGCGCGTGCTCGCCCGCCCCGATGAAATCGTTGTCGAGCATGCGATCGAGCACCCAGTTGCGGCGCTCAAGCGCCCGCTCCGGGTAGCGAGAGGGGTGATAGTTGTTGGGCGCCTTGGGCAGCGCCGCGAGATAGGCCATCTC
>CAYWVA010000084.1:0-8988 GCA_964461545.1 uncultured Rhizobiaceae bacterium
TCGATGCGCTCCCAGGCACACGCCACGTCGCTGGCCCGCCCGGCTCCCAGCCACGCGTCGCCGGATCGAGGGATCCGCGGCGGCGCGCCGTCGGGTGGCTTGGCCGCTGCGGCGCTCGGCCTTCAGCGAACGCTCGGCAATGCGATGACCGGCCGCCTCCTGGCCGGCGCGCTCGTGCAGCCCAAGCTCACCATCAATCGTCCCGGCGATCGCTACGAACAGGAGGCCGACCGCGTCGCCGACCAGGTCATGCGGATGCCCAAGTCGCAGCCGCATGGCGATCGCGCCGCCGTCCGCCAGCCTGCAGCGGCGGGCGCCCAGCCGGAGAGGACGATACAGGCCGACAGCCCAGGCGCGCCGGCACCGCGCCTTGACCCAGCGGCTGCGGCGGCCATCCAGAGCGTGCACCAGCACACCGGCCGACCGCTCGACCCGAGTATCCGGGCCGACATGGGGGCTCGCCTCGGCCACGACTTCAGTCAGGTCCGTGTGCATGACGACGCCGCAGCCGCCGAGGCCGCGAGAGCGATCCAAGCCCGGGCCTACACGATCGGCCGCGACGTGGCCTTTGGCGCCGGCGAGTACGCCCCCCACAGCCCGCACGGCCGCAGGCTGCTGGCGCACGAGCTGGCGCATGTGGTGCAGCAACACTGGCCGTCAGGGCCCCCCGCCATTCAGCGCTCGCCCTGGGATGTGGAACGGCCGCGACCAAAGACACCGCCGACCGGTTCGACCCTGCCGGCGCCTGGCGCGCCACTGCCAAGCGTCGTCGAGATCGGTGAACGGGACATGATCTCGACCAAGCATCAAGCGCTGGTCCAGTTCGCTGACACGGTCTCGAAGGCGCTCACCGCCGCCTCGACCATCTACATCACCTGCTTCTGGGACACCGATCCAGCCAGCGAAGCGGGGGTGGATATCAGGACCGCTGCCGCCCGTGCAAGAATGGCCAAGGCAGTCCTGTCCGAGTTCGGCATCCCGTCGGACACCATGGTTGTCGATTGGATGGATCGCAACGTCATGAGCGATCCGGACGCCTCGCCCGCCGGCCTGGTGCGGATCGCCTTCTATCCTGCGGGATTTCAACCGCTCACCACAAAACGTCCCGAGGTTCCGCGTCTGCCGCCGCTCCCGCCGCCGCGATCGAACTTGCCGAGCGCCCCTCGTGTGACGCCGCGAACGCCGCCCGTCCCGTCCAAGGAGGTCAAGCCTCGTAAGGGGGGCTGGTCAGATTTGGCAAAGGCGGTGCTCGCGCTTCCACCGGTCAAGAAGGCGGTCGACGAAGCCAAGGGCAAGGCCTTGGACGCGTTCCGGGCGCTGCCGCCAGACGTCAAGTTCGGGCTGATCAATGGAGCTGTCGCCATTGCCCTGGGCGCTGGCGCCGCTCTGGCGAAGCATCCCGACGCTGTCAGAAGCCTGCTCGAGGAGGCGGACGGTATCGAGATCCCCATCCCTTCGGGCGGTCTGCCTGGAGAGTTAAAGATCCAGCTGCTCGGCAAGGAACGAAAGTTCGACCCGCACGCGCCGATCGCGCCGGACAAGCCCCAGAAGCCGGCAGGCCCAGGCTTCATGCTTCACTATGAGTTGAAGTTTGGAGGGCGGCGAGGTGGTAGACGAAAATAGACTCAATGACGCGACGCGAGGCCGTGACCGCAAGCGGCAAGAGCGCGGTTCGGTCGGATGCAGGCCCGAGCGCGCGCCGGCCACGAGAAGGCTTACGACTTTGTCGCTGAGGCGAGCTGATTAGGCGATGCGCTCAAAGGCCGCGAAAACGTCGCTGTTGCGTCCTGGGCAGGTCGGCCGAGCTGCGGTCGACCGGCCTTTGCCCGCTGGTGTGCGGCAGGGCGGCTTGACCGCTGCGGCGCTCGGCCTTCAGCGAACGCTCGGCAATCGGCTGACCTGCCGGCTCCTGGCCGACGCCCTCGTCGAGAAGAAGCTCACCATTAACTGCCCCGGCGACCGCCACGAGCTACAGGCTGACCCTGTCGCCGACGGGGTGATGCAGGCACCGGAGCCGCCATCGCGAGGGGACACCACTGGACCGGTAACGACCCCCGAGATCCCGCCGAGCGCCGACTCGACCTCCCTGCAGGTGCCGGCTCCGGACGCAGTGCCGGCCCCCCTGGTCCCGCTGGTCCTCTATTACCCCACCATCACCAGGGGCGGTGCAGAGCCCGTTAACGATTTCGGGATCACCCAGCAAACTGTGCGACTCCACCCCGATGTCACACCGACGCCCACTGAATGGTTGATCGACGCATCCATCGAGCATCTCATCGAGTACCAGCTTGCCTCGAACGGCCCGCAGGGCCAGACGAACATCACCGACGAGAACGATCCCAGTATCACTCACCAAAACTACGAAGACGTGGCCCGCGACCTGACACCGGACATGTCTAACCTCAACGGGTATCCGCCCCGAAAACGCTTCTGGAGTAAGCCGCTGACGGAGCGTCACGAGCTCTTCCACTGCCACGAGGCAAAAGGGTTTGGTGAATCGAGTGTGAATGAGAATCGATTGCGGCTCGAATCGGCACGGGCTTCCACCGGCGAGGAAGCCTACGAGTTGGTCGCCGCCGTGCCAGACCGGATAACGGAAGATATCAACCTGGGTTTGGCCGATCCGGGCGGGGAGGAGCGCGCTTACAGCGACGGCGCTCCCGCCTACCGTACGCTGGCGGAAACCATCAAGACCAAGGGGGACAAAGGCGACTATCGAAAGGGCCGACAGCGGCGGGCCCGCCGACGCGCGTCCCGGCGGTAGAGGCGGCAACATGAGGAGGATGACCAATGACAAACCAACCGTTCGAGCAGTACACTTGCCTGCACACCATGTCCCTGTCTGACAACGTTGATCCGGTTGCCTTTGAACACGCGTTGCTGAATGATATCATGCCCAAGGTCCATGTATCGCGGCGCAACATCCGCGGCGTCAGCCTGGAACATCGGCTGTTGAAGGTTGTGGGCGGGCAGGGAACCAAACAATACATCTGGCAGGTACGCGCATCCAACCTGGACATGGTCGGACAAGAGCCGAATTATCGATTATTGCTTGACGCTATAGAAACAGATGTGAGTCGGGCGCTTGCCGAGTGGGGAAATGTGGAGTCTGTGAGCACCTGTCAAGAGATCGGCGGCGTGGAGATATCCTGAGGGGCCGGCATTGCGCCTATAGCTTTAGTGGCGCTGGTAGGGTGTGCAGATTCCCACAGACAAAGTGGCGACCGGCGGGCGCCATGATTGCCACCACAAGAGATCACACGGCGCCCGTAACCATAAGACAGATGGGTCATGATCGCTCCGGAGGACAAGGCTAACCAGGCGGCCGCTGAAAGTCCGCCGGCGCGGCCAGGCAGAATCGCGCCCGGCGGACGCGCCGGTGCGTCCGACATCTTGTATTTTCTCTTGTTCGCACCGCTGATGGGTTTTGTGGTGGTCAACCTCCTGGCCGGCGTCGCGGACTACGCCCTCAATGGCGATCCCGCGGTGCGGATCACGCGTATTACAGAGGCCGAGATCGACGGCTGGAGGCGGGCGACGTTCGGCGAGCCTCGCAACACCGTCGTCTTTTCGCCTGTGCTCACGGCGATCCCTCCCTACGAACAGCTCCCGATGGCGCCGCAGAAAGGCAGCGGCTTGCCGACAAAATTGGCAGCGGTCGACTCTGAACAGTTTACCTTGACACAACTGCAGCAACAGCAGCAACAGCAGCAACTGCCGCAACAGCAGCAAGCCCCGGCACAATCTCTGCAACAGCAAGTCACGCCGCAGTCGATGGTCGAGCTGGCCGCCGAGCGCACGTTCCGGCTGAGCGTTGAGCAAGCCGAAATCCCGCATGACCGGTCCTACATTCGACCAGGCGATGCATTCTTGGTGAGCGAAGCAGCTGATCTGGGGTTGCCTCCCGGCGGACGCTTCTTTGGGGCACCGGTCGGGCGCAGCCTCGAGACACCGGCAGACATCGGCCTGCGCTTCGCCCTTGCCGAGGATGCCGCTGTACAAGCAGTCGCCGGAGCCGCGCGAACAGCTCTCCTCAAAGCCGACGACCTGGGACTTTCGAGCCTCGCCTTCGTAAGCGTCGCCGACACCGCTGAAGAGGTGGCGCAGCACCTGGCGGAAAGCTCTGAAGCAGCCCAACGCTGGGCAGCCGGTCTCGGCCATATCCGCACCATCGATATTATTGAGAGGCTACCAGACCCGGAGTTTCCAGGCACCGCCACCACGGTCGCCGAGACCGGGACCTTGATGGGCCTGCTCAAGCGCCGTCTGCTCGTGCGCACCCCGATCGAGGGCCGCGACGAGATCATTCCGCTGCGGGTGGGAGATGCGTCACTGCTGTCGTTTGACGGCGATGGCGCCCGACGGATGCAGGCGGATTACCGGACTCTGTCGCCAGCCTACCGGCTCCAGCCGGCGATGACGGCAATGCCCCTCGGGGCTGGCTATGTCGCGTTCCTGATCGCTGCCGCCGTGGCGGCGCTCCTTGCGCACCGACGCCAGCGCATCCTCAATCTCGTTGCGCAGGCGCCCGGCTGGGCGGTACTGGCGCTCATCGTGCCGCTGCCGGTCGCCTATGTTGCGGTCACCTGGATGAGTTGGACGATGCCGGTCAACTGGCTTCCGCACGCAGACCCGTTGCTGGCTTCCGCCGGCGTCCAGCCGCTCATCTATGCCTTCGTAGTCCTTTTTGGCGCGGCCTCCGGCGGCATGCTCTACCGCGCCGGCTTTCGGCCGGCCGAGCCGTTGCAGTCATTTCAGACAGAAGAGAGCCTGCGCCCTTCGCTGGTGCGCGAGGTCCCGGTGGACGAGCTGCGACGCGACCGCCTGGGCTTTGCCAATCTCGTCCTGGCGCTCGCCAGACTCCTCGATAACAAGGATACCGTGCCGCCCATCGTCATCGCCGTCACCGGCCCCTGGGGATCGGGCAAGTCATCCATCATGCGCATGCTGGAGAATGAACTGGCGACAACCGAGCGGTTCCATTTTGCGTGGTTCAACGCCTGGCAGTACCGCGACGAAAAGCAGATCCTGGACGGCTTCCTGCGTACCATTGCACGCGGCCTGTCGAAGCACTTCGGCCCCACATTCATGCTGCGCATTGGCTGGATACGGCTGCGCGACGCGACCTATCTGCAGCTTCTGAAGTATTCCAGCCCACTGTTCTTGATCGCCGGCGCTGCGTTGCTTGCCCAGTATGGCGGCCTGACACCAGGCAGTGATTGGCTCGAGCTGGTGGCCGGCGCTGGCCAGTGGGTCCTCACGGTCCTTGGCGTAGGCAGCGCATTCGAGCTGGCCCGCTGGCTTAAACCCTTCCAGCAGCCACTCAGCCAGCTCCTCGCCCCATCAACTTCGCAATCGAATTTCACTCATGTCGAGCAGTTCAACAAGGAATTCCGGCTGTTCCGTGAAGCGGTAGGGGACAAGAAGTTCCTCATCTTCATCGATGACCTCGACCGCTGTCCGCCGGAGGCGGTGGTCGAGGTGCTCAAGACCATCAACCTCATCGCCACAGCCGATGCGGGCCCCGGCAAGACCTTTTTCATGCTCGGCATGGACTGGCACTACGTCTTGAAAGCCATCGAGATGCACTTTGAGAAGTTCATCGGCAAGGAGGGAAGCGAGGGGCAGTTCGGCCGCGAGTACCTGAAGAAGATCGTCACCTTGCCGGTCTCGGTGCCCAAACCCTCGCGGACGCACATCGAGTCCTTTGTGACGGCCCTGGACACCAGGTCGGAGCCGGAAGCCGACGCGGCGGCAACCGACCCACAATTGCGGCATCGCTGGCGCGCCAGGGCTTGGCTGAGCGGTATCGGAACGAGGGTGGACGGCTTTGCCGAGCGGCCGTTCAATGTCGTGGCAAGCGTCCTGGTCATCGCCGGGCTGGCGCTGGGGGGCAGCTTGCTCGACCGGGACGACTTTCGCGGCCCGGCGGCGGATGTGCAGGTGGAGTCCGATCAGCTGGTCCCGGCCGTCGAGGCACCCGAACTTCCACTTGAGTTGCAAGATCGCGACCTGGCGACAGTGACGCTGTCTTTGCCGGCTGGGGAGGAGCCTACAGGAGCGCTTGGTGACTGGTTGCTGCAGGCTTTGGTCGGCCTCATGGGCTTGGCGGCGTTGATCGCCGCAGCGAGCCGCATGGCCCGCCTGCGTCGCGAGAGCGAGGCGCCGCCCGAGCCCTCCGATCCGCCGGCCTTCATCGCGGCCGTGAAGGAGCTCGTCAGCCAAATGCCGGACAATCCGCGCGACCTGATCCGTCTCGTCAATCTCATGCGGGTCGCCCATCTCGTCCAGGACCCGTCTCAAAACGCGCCGCATCACCCCGCATCAATCCGGGTGGGGGGCCGCGATCCGTTCTCCGGCGACAGGTTCACCCCGGCCGAATCGGCCCGCTTCTCGCTTCTGTACTATCAAATGGCCGAGGCGCTCGACATCCGCCGCATCGAGGAAGATCTGATTCCCGCCCTTGAGCGAGGCGAAGGGCTTAAGGAGCTCGCAGCCGCCTCGGACCGTAGCATGGAGGTGGCCAGTTGGGCCCACCGCCTCCTTGAGCGCGTCGAGGATCGGCCCGACATGCTCAATCTGCTCTATGAACCTGCAAAGCTCAGGCGATTCGTCGAGATCTACCGCAATCTGCTGTCCGCAGGTCGGAGGAACGGCCCATCACAGCGTTAACGACTGCGAGGAGTCCAGCCCGCGCGGCAAGTCGCCTGAGCAGACCGCGAGCAGACGAACTCGCTTCCGGGCACGTCTGCATCGAGTGCGCCTCCACGCTGGGGCTGGACGCCGTCGGCGCCCGCTTGCTGGCCTTCGGGCCGGCGGCGTTGCGTGGCCGCCCGGAGGCCTTCAGCTTGGCGGCGTTGCGTGGCCGCCCGGCCGCTGTCGTCCCGGCTGCCTTCGGCGGCTGTTCGGCCGGCTCCTTTGCAGCATGATCGATGGAGGCCATCATTTCTGATGCCAGGCGGCCGGGATCGGAAAGGAACATGATGACCGACGGCGTCATAGGACTTCCACACAACCTTGCTCCGGATCATACGCAGTTGACCGGGTACGATGAGATAGAACTGGGCCGGGATGCGGCTGATCGATGATGCCGTCCCGGACAGCTGAGCGCCGCACACCGACAGGGTTCGAAGCGTGCAGTCGATCACCGACGCCGATTTCCGATCCATCGACATGACCTGGACGGGCTTGAGCATGCGCCGCCGTGCGACGTCACGACGATCGCTTTGGGCTGTATCGACAGAGGGGCTCGTGCGCGTCCCTTTTGCTGGCCAGGTCTCCACCGGCTGTCTGGCGCCCCTCGCCCATGATCGCGAAGAGCGCCATTTCGTCATCTCAATGCACCAGCCTTACCGTTTGGTTGGCTTCTGGCAGTTCCGGCAGGCCGGCGCCCTTGTAATCGGCACCGATCTTGATCGTGAGCACCCCGTTGCCTTCGACCGAAATGGTGTCGGCAATGATGGCGAACTGGCTTGAATCGGAGCCGATCTCACCGTTACCGGTGATCTTCAGGGGCTGTTCGGGGAAGTAGATGATACCATCGATTTTCATGTAACCGCCACCGATGATGGTGTTCTCCTTGGTCTTGTGCTTGGAGTCCGGATGCTGGGCGATGACGATGCCGGAGAAGACGCCGCTCGACGGCGCGGAAAGGATCAGGTTGGCGCCGGCCTGGTTGGCGATACGGGTAGAGTCGTTACCGGCCAACAGGATGGTCACGCCTTCGCCTTCGAGCCAGGATTGGGCCGAGATATATAACTCGCCATCACGGAACACATGGACGCCCGGAAGCAGCCTGACCTTGCCCTGTTGGAGCTGCAGCCCGCCGCAATAGACGCCAGGGGACAGTTCGAGGAATTCGCTGTTGCCTTTGACGGTCCCTGGATTGTCCTCTCGGCACGTGGTGATATCGCCGTGCGTGGCAAGGTCGGCAGCGAACTTTTCGGCCAGCGGATCGGTCCTTGGTATGCAGTAGCGGTTCGGCTTGGGCTGGTAATTGCTTCCGCTGTAGTCACCATGTACGCAAAAACTGTCGGCAGTGGCACCGCCGCCACCATTCTGCCGCATCGCCTCAACGTCGCGCGAATTCACGTGCACTGCGCAACTCTCTGCCTGCAGGTTAGCGGTGCCTTGGATTTCGAGGCTCTTCGGGGCGGTCGGATTGAGCGCCATCATGCAGATCGGCAAGCCCCTATCGACCATCGCGGTGGCCTGCACCCCCAGTGTCATCGAGCTGACGATGAAAGTGGTCAGCAGTTGATCGGTGTTGACCTGCACATCCATGTGGACCCTCTGCGTCGGAAAATCGATACTGACGTCGGGGGCGGCCGGAAACGCCTTGAGCAGTTGAGGCGACAGGTTGGCATGGAAGGTGTCGAGCGCAATCTGTTTCTTGTCGCTGTCGCCATAGCCGCTGGCCAGCGCGGTGGCCGCCGCCAGCACCCCGGAATCGGCGGCAGCCTGCAGCGACGCCTTGATCCGCACGGCATTGTTCAAGTCGACCGCGGCGGTTGCCACAATGATGATCGGGACCGATACCACTGCGAACAAGACGGCGATGCCACCTGTGCTGTCGCCTGCGAGGCGTTTCACCTTGCCCGCAAGTGTCCGGCAGAAACCGGATTGTCTGAGTGTTCTCGACTTGGTCATTTTGGATCACCCTGTGGTTGCGTTGACTAGGCGCCCCACGAGCAAGCCTTGTGCCGGACAGGTGACCGTTGAGGGTCTTCGCCCGGATAGTTGGAATTGTGCTTAATTTGGAAAGGATTTTTATACATGCATCGGCAGTTGGTGCCGTTGAAGCACTCCGCGCCGGCCAGAAGAGCGAGCCCCGGCCCCACCGCCGGGGCTTTTCGCTCTAAGTCGTGTGGCCTAGGCCGTGAGGCCGAATGGTGACCTCAAGCGATCTGAAATAGACAATCCTTCATTGGGCAAGAACGGCGCGCTCAGTGCGAGCGAGCCAGCCTCTACAGAGGAGTTTTCATGACC
>CAYWVA010000085.1:0-8969 GCA_964461545.1 uncultured Rhizobiaceae bacterium
CGCCGGCCTGGGCCATGTCGGGCCGCCCGCCGCCACCCTTGCCGCCAAGCTCCATGGAGGCCGCGCGCACCAGTTCGACGGCGTTGAAGCGGCCGGTGAGGTCGTCGGTGACGCCGACCGCCACCGCCGCCTTGCCGTCTTCGGCCACCCCTACGATGGCGGCAATGCCTGAGCCGACCTGGCGCTTGCCCTCATCGGCGATGTTGCGCAGGTCCTTGAAGTCGATGCCGTGCAGCACCCGGGATATGACCTTGACGCCGGAAACCATTGCGACCGGAACCGCGCCCGCAATTTCAGCCTTGCCTGAGTCTGCGAAAGCGGAAACGCCGCCGCCCATGGCGAGCTTCTTTCGCGCCTCGGCCAATTCGCGCTCGAGCCGCCGGCGCTCCTCGATCAATGTGTCGAGCCTGGCCTCGGCCTCACCCGGCGCAGCCTTCAGGCGCCGCGCCAACGTGGCGCCGCGGCGATCCTGCGCCCTAAGATGCTCGAATGCCGGCCGACCGGCCAGGGCCTCGATGCGCCGCACTCCGGCCGCGGTGGCGCCCTCTGTCACGATCTTGATCAAGCCGACATCGCCGGTGCGCTCCACATGGGTGCCGCCGCAAAGCTCCATCGAATAGACCGGCCGGTTGCCGCCATCGGGCTCGCGGCCCATGGACACCACCCGGACCTCGTCGCCGTATTTCTCGCCGAACAGCGCCACCGCCCCTTCGGTGATCGCGTCCTCGACGCTCATCAGCCGCGTGGTGACCTCATCGTTCTGCCACACCACAGTATTGGCGATGTCTTCGACCCGGGCGACCTCGTCATCGCTCATTGCCTTATGGTGAGAGAAGTCGAAGCGCAGCCGGTCGGGCGCCACGAGCGAGCCCTTCTGGGCGACATGGGGCCCGAGAACCTGGCGCAGGGCCTCGTGCACCAGATGGGTGGCGGAGTGGTGGATGCGGATCGCCCGGCGGCGGGCATGATCGACCTCGAGCTCGACCTCGTCGCCGGCATGCAGCACGCCGGCCTCGAGCACACCGTAATGCACGAACAGATCACCCAGCCGTTTCTGGGTGTCGCGCACCCGGAAGCGGGCGCCGTCGGCGGTGCGGATCCAGCCCTCATCGCCGATTTGGCCGCCGGATTCACCATAAAACGGCGTCTGGTTAACGATCACCGCTGCCTCGGCGCCCTGGGCCAGGCTGGCCGTGTCCTTCCCGTCGGCGGCGATCATCGCTTGAACGACGCCCTCGGCCGTCTCGGTCTCATAGCCAAGGAACTCGGTGGCGCCGACCTTCTCCTTGACATCGAACCATACCGCCTCGGTGGTGGCCTCGCCCGAGCCGGCCCAGGCGCGGCGGGCCTCCGCGCGCTGGCGCTCCATGGCGGCGTTGAAGCCTTCGGTATCGACCGCGATGCCGCGCGGCTTCAGGGCGTCCTGGGTCAGGTCGAAGGGAAAGCCGTAGGTGTCGTAGAGCTTGAACGCCAATTCGCCGGCCAGCCGGTCACCGGTCGCCAGCCGCGCCGTCTCCTCATCGAGGATGCGCAAGCCCCGGTCGAGGGTGCGGCGAAAGCGGCTCTCTTCGAGCTTCAAAGTCTCCACGATCATTGCCTTGGCGCGCACCAGTTCAGGATAAGCACCGCCCATCTCGCGCACCAACGCCGGCACCAGCCGCCACATGAGCGGCTCCTTGGCGCCCAGCAGCTCAACATGGCGCATGGCCCGGCGCATGATGCGGCGCAGCACATAGCCGCGGCCCTCGTTCGACGGCAGCACGCCGTCGGCAATGAGGAACGATGTGGCGCGCAGGTGATCGGCGATGACGCGATGCGAAACCGCCTTGGGCCCATCGGCGGGCACGCCCGATTCCTCCTCGATGGCGCGGATCAGCGCCCGGAACAGATCCGTCTGGTAGTTATCATGGGTGCCCTGGAGCACCGCGGCGATGCGTTCGAGCCCCATGCCGGTGTCGATTGACGGCCGCGGCAGCACCCGGCGCTCATCCGGAGTGACCTGCTCGAACTGCATGAACACCAGGTTCCAGATCTCGATGAAGCGGTCGCCGTCAGCGTCGGGGGAGCCCGGCGGGCCGCCGGGGATATGGGCTCCATGGTCGAAGAAGATTTCCGAGCACGGTCCGCAGGGGCCGGTATCGCCCATGGCCCAGAAATTGTCCGAGGTGGCGATGCGAATGATGCGCTCTTCCGGCAGCCCGGCGATCTTGCGCCACAAATCGAAGGCATCATCGTCTTCGGCATAGACCGTGGTCATCAGCCGGTCCCTGGGCAGGCCAAACTCCTTGGTGATCAGGTTCCACGCCAGCTCGATCGCCAGTTCCTTGAAGTAGTCGCCGAACGAGAAGTTGCCGAGCATCTCGAAGAATGTGTGATGGCGCGCCGTGTAGCCGACATTGTCGAGATCGTTGTGCTTGCCGCCGGCGCGCACGCATTTCTGCGACGTCACGGCCCGGTTGTAGGGGCGGCGCTCAAGGCCGGTGAACACGTTCTTGAACTGCACCATGCCGGCATTGGTGAACATCAGCGTCGGGTCGTTGCGCGGCACCAGCGGACTCGACGCCACGACCTCATGGCCGTGCTTGGCGAAGTAGTCCAGGAAGGTGGAGCGGATCTCATTGACGGCCGACATGACGTGACTTCCCTTGGCAACGGCCCGGTTGTCATGGCCCGGCGGGCCGGAGGATGACAGGGCTGAAGCGGTTCTAGCGCCCGGTGCTCGCCAGTGTCCAGTTTATGGGCCGAGCCCCATCAGTCGGGAGATCTCGCTGACGGCGGTTTGCGGCGCCAGCCGGCCGGCCCTCACCTCGTCCTCGAGGGCCGGCAGGCGTGCACTGGCCTCGGGATGGCGTTTCAGCGCCCCGAGCAAGCGCTCCTCCAGCATCGACCACATCCACTCGACCCGTTGCTGGGCGCGTTTTCGCTCGCGCTCGCCAGTGGCAGTCATGATCTCGCGATGGCGCTCGGCCTCGGCCCACAGCCGGTCGAGGTCGAGGTTGTCGCGGCCCGAGACGGTGATCACCGGCGGGCGCCAGTCGGGCGAGACCGGTTCCAGGATGTTGAAGGCCGCCTGATAGTCGGCCGCCGCGGCGCGGGCGCGCGCAACATTGTCGCCGTCGGCCTTGTTGATGGCGAGCATGTCGGCGAGTTCGAGCACGCCGCGCTTGATGCCTTGCAGCATATCGCCGGCCCCTGCCACGGTGAGCACCAGGAAGAAATCGACCATCCCGGCCACCGCCGCCTCGGACTGACCGATGCCGACCGTCTCGACGATCACCACATCGAAGCCCGCCGCTTCGCACAACAGCATGGTCTCGCGGGTGCGCCGGGCGACCCCGCCGAGCGTCGCGCCCGACGGCGAGGGTCGGATAAAGGCATTGGGGTCAACTGCAAGCGCCGACATGCGTGTCTTGTCGCCGAGGATCGATCCGCCGGTCAGCTGGCTCGAGGGGTCGACGGCGAGCACCGCGACCTTGCGGCCCTGGCCGGTCAGGTTGCGACCCAAGGTGTCGATAAGCGTCGATTTGCCGGCGCCCGGAAGGCCGGTAATGCCGACGCGGCTTGCCCCGCCGGTATGTGGCAAGAGGGTCTGGAGCAGCGTGCGGGCCGTTGCCTCATGGTCTGAGCGCTTCGATTCGATCAGCGTCACGGCGCGTCCCAGCGCGGCCCGGTCGCCGGCCCGGATACGGACAGCGAGGTGTTCAATGTCGGATGGCAGCGCGGTCATCGCGGCCTATCGGCCGAGGAGTTTGGCGGCGTTCGAATTCGCGAAACGCGCATCGAATGTCCACGTCTCGCGGCATCCCGCGTCGCGGTTGATCGCCGCGATCAGGGCGTCGACAAAGTCAAGATCACCAGCTTTACAAAGGCTGATGGCTGCTGCAACCGCTTCCTCACGCTCGAGTGCGATTTCTGCGCTGTCCAGAAGCATATCGACGGCGCTGACGACCTCGTCCTTGCTGTAGCGATAGGCTCTTGCCAGCGTCCAGACGAACTCCGCGAGCACGATCAGATTCACATAGCCGGGCTCTTCGGCCGAAAGTTCGGTCTCGATGAATGATCGGGCTTGCTCAAACTGGATCGGATCATCCCGCGTGAAAAATCGGATCATTACATTGGTATCAAGGCCAATCATCGGTGCGGCCAATCATCGGCGCGGCCAATCATCGGCACGGCCAATCATCGGCGCGGCTTTAGGCCGGCCATCGCACTTTCGCCAGCTCCTTGAGCAATTGCCTCGTCCATCTCCTCCAATGAAACCGGCCGCTGTCCTGGGCGGTGCAGCATGCCGGCCATTTCGCTTATGGATCGGTTCTTGGCCCGGAAAACCACTCGACCATCTTCAAGGTACCAAAGGACCTTGTCGCCGACCTTGAGCTTCAGTTGCTCCCGGATCTCCTTGGGAACGGTGGTCTGCCCCTTTGACGTCATCTTGCTTGCAAACACGGGCATTCTCCTTACGAAATCAGAATAGTAAGGAATGCGGCGAACTTCAAGGAAATAGCGACTCTACGGAGCAGAGGGGCTTGGCTCACTCCGCCGCTTCCTGGGCATAGCCGAGGCGCCGATTGAGTTCGTGGAGCAGCGACTGCGCGGCCTCGGCGATCACAGTGCCGGGCAGAAAGATCGCCGCCGCGCCGGCCTGCTTCAGTGGCTCGACGTCCTGAGGCGGGATTACGCCGCCGACGACGATGACGATGTCGCCGCGCCCCTGGCGGTCGAGTTCCGCCTTGAGGGCTGGCATCAGCACCATGTGGGCGCCGGCGAGCGACGAGATGCCGACAACATGAACATCGTTTTCGATGGCCTGGCGAGCCACTTCCTCGGGCGTGGAGAACAAGGGGCCAATGTCGACATCGAATCCCAGGTCGGCAAAGGCGGTGGCGATGACTTTCTGACCGCGGTCATGGCCGTCCTGGCCGACCTTGGCCACCAGGATGCGCGGCCGGCGACCGTCGGCATCCTCGAACGCCCGCGCCAGCGCGCGGGTTTTCTCCACCGTTTCAGACATTTGGCCGGCCTCCCTCAAGTAGACACCGCGCACCGATTGCACTTCAGGCACATGGCGGCCCCACACCTGTTCGAGCGCCGTTGAAACCTCGCCCACCGTCGCGTGAGCACGCACCGCATCGACCGAGGCGGCGAGCAGATTGCCCTTGCCTGTCTCGGCTACGGCGGCGAGTCGGGCAAGGGCAGCCTCACACGCCGCCTCGTCGCGCTCGGCCCGCAGCCGCTTGAGCTTGTCGATCTGGCGGGCGCGGATCGTCGAGTTGTCCAGCTTCAGGATCTCCACTCCGCTGTCGCCCGGCACCCGGTGCTTGTTGACCCCGACCACCGTCTGGACTTTTGAGTCGATGCGCGCCTGGGTGCGGGCGGCGGCCTCTTCGATTTTGAGCTTCGGCAATCCGGCGGCAATGGCCTTTGCCATCCCGCCCATGGCTTCGACCTCCTCTATATGGCTCCACGCCCGGGCCGCAAGCTCGTAGGTTAGCCGCTCGACGAAGTAGCTGCCGCCCCACGGGTCGATGGTCCGGCAGGTGCCGGCCTCATGCTGCAGAAACAGCTGGGTATTGCGGGCGATGCGGGCGGAGAAGTCGCTGGGCAGGGCAAGGGCTTCGTCAAGGGCGTTGGTGTGGAGCGACTGGGTGCCGCCCTGGGTGGCTGCCATGGCCTCGATGCAGGTGCGCGCCACGTTGTTGAACGGGTCCTGGGCGGTGAGCGACCAGCCCGAGGTCTGGCAGTGCATGCGCAAAAGGAGCGAACGATTCTTCCGAGGCTGGAATCCATGCATCAGCTTGGCCCACAGGGCGCGCGCGGCACGCAGCTTGGCGACCTCCATGAACACATTCATGCCGATGCCGAAGAAGAACGACAGCCGCGGCGCGAACCGGTCGATTTCCAGCCCCGTGGCAAGCCCGGTGCGGACATATTCAAGGCCGTCGGCCAGCGTATAGGCAAGCTCGAGATCGGCGCTGGCGCCGGCTTCCTGCATGTGATAGCCGGAAATCGAGATCGAGTTGAACCTCGGCATGTGCGCGGCTGTGTAAGCGAAGATGTCGGAAACAATCCGCATCGACGGCTCGGGCGGATAAATGTAGGTGTTGCGGACCATGAACTCCTTGAGCACGTCGTTCTGGATGGTGCCGGCAAGCCGTTCCGGCTTCACGCCCTGCTCCTCGGCCGCGACGATATAGAGCGCCATGACCGGCAGCACTGCGCCGTTCATGGTCATCGACACGGTCATCTTATCGAGCGGGATGCCATCGAAGAGCGTACGCATGTCGAGGATCGAGTCGATCGCCACCCCCGCCATGCCGACGTCGCCGGTCACCCGCGGGTGGTCTGAGTCGTAGCCGCGGTGGGTGGCAAGGTCGAAGGCGATCGACAGGCCCTTCTGGCCTGCCGCGAGATTGCTCCGGTAAAAGGCGTTGGACTCCTCGGCCGACGAGAACCCGGCATACTGCCGGATGGTCCAAGGGCTGGTGACGTACATGGTCGGATAGGGCCCGCGCAGGAACGGCGGGATGCCAGGCCAGGTGTCCAGAAAATCGAGCCCTACCAGGTCGCGTGGCCCGTAATGGGGCTTGAGCGCAATGCCTTCCGGCGTGACGATGGAGTCGGAAGGCTCGTCCCGGGCCTGTCGCAGGATGAGGTCGGCTTCGAATGCAATGCCGGTGAAGTCAGGAATTCGTGTCATGGCTCTCCCCGCACGCCGAGCACCTCGTGCAGCCGCTGGAGCGCGTCAACGACATCGATGCCGTCGAACAGGAACTCGTCGACACCGGCCGACTTGAGTTCGGCCTGGCGATCGCCCGGCCGGCCGGCCAGGTAGATGCGCGCCGCGCCGGCGGCGCTCAGCGCTTCGGCGGCGGCAGCGCCGATCTCGCCATAGAGCCTGTCCGACGCGCACAGGCATGCGATCGTCGCGCCGCTTGCCTGGAATGCCTGAGCCGCCGCCGCAGGAGTCTCGAAGCCGTCCTCGGCAATGGCTGCAACCCCGCCGGCGGCAAACAGGTTGCGTGCCCAGCGGGCGCGCGCATCGAACTCCGCCCTGGGTCCGAGATTGGCGAGAAACACCGTCGGGCGCCGGCCGGTCTGTTGAAGACTTGCATCCGACCTGTCGCGCAGCGTCTCGAAGGCCTGAGCCAGCCGCTCCTGGGCGAGAGGCGTGCAGGCCATCGCGCCCGCCTCGTCGTCGATCAACCGCGCCGGCCAACCCTCGGGCAGCGGCACATCAAGGACCTCGATGGCCACCTCATCGAGCTTCGGGAACAGCGAGACTCCGGTGAGCCCCTGGCGCCGCTCGGCAACGGCGCGCCGGCGCGCCGCAGCGGCCGCAGCGATCTCTGCCTGTACGAAACCCGAAACAAGTGCTGCCAGCATGCCCCCTTGCGACTCGATGGACTGGAACGTCTTCCACGCCGCGGCCGCAATCTCGGCCGTCGAGGCCTCGACGAGGCCGGAGCCCGCCGCGGCCTCAGCGACGCGTCCGATGCCTGACTCCTCCTGCAGGATGATCTGGAGGCCGCGCGCCAGGCGGCGGGCAAAGCCGTCCGGTAGTCCGCGGGCGACGGTGAACGGCAGCACCGTAACGGCATCGGCGCCACCGACCCCGGCGGCAAAGGCGGCCGTCGTGGTGCGCAGCAGATTCACATGCGGATCACGCCGGCTCATCATCCGCATGGCTGTTTCGGCGTGCACAATGGTGGGCTCCGGCTCGACCCCCATGGCGGCCAGCGCCCTGGCCCACAGGACCCGCACGGCGCGCAGCTTGGCGATGGTCAAAAACTGATCGGCGTCTGCGGTGACCAGGAAGCCGAGGCGCCGGACGGTGTCCTCGAGGTCGTGGCCCTCAGCCTCCAGCCAGCGCAGATACTGCACCGCGGTAGCCAGGCCTGCGGCCAGTTCCTGCACTTTGGTGGCGCCGGCTCCATGATAGACCCGGGTGTCGATCATCAGCGCCGGACCGCGGTGGCCGCGTTCGGCTATCGCGGCAAGGCATCGCGACAGCGTGAGCTTGAGCGCTGCCTCATCGCCCGCCCGGCCGGTGAGCGCCAGGGCAGCGAGCGGATCGAGGCCGAAGCTGATGTCGCAGCGGGTCAGATCGAGATTGCGGGAGTCGTAAAGATCCAAGACGAGTTCGGCCGCCCGCAGCCCGAACGGGCCGGCATCGAGCCGCACCGCAATGAGGTCGAGCTCGACACGCCCTGTCAGGCGCCTGAGATCGTCAATCCTTGAGACTGCAACCCCGTGTGCGCCTGCACTCACCGAACCGGGCCAGACCAGCACCAGCCCGCCGGCACCGTTTTCCAGGTCTTCGCGCGCTTGCGCATCGGCCCGTGCCAAGTCGGGGATGTCAAGGCGCTGCATTATGGTCCACGGCGCTGCGCCTGAACCGGGCACCCGGTGGGGCATCGGCACCGGCTGTGCGGCTCCGCGATAGAGCGGCTGCAGCCTGATCCCGTCCAGGGTCTCCGACACCAGGCTGTCGAGCGGCCGGCCTTTGAGGGTCTCGGCCACCCGCTTGAGCCAGTCCTCCTCGGAGGCTCTGGGAAAATCCGACACCAGCGTCAGTTGCGCCATGTTCGTCGCGGCACTCTTTCTGTTGCACCCAGAAAGCTTACTGCGAAGCCGATTGGCCCGCAAACCGCTTCATAGATAGCTCGATAGCCCCGGAATCGAGCCGGCGACTTCGTTCACCAGCGGCTCGCCCGCCTTTTCTCGGGCAAATCCGAGCAACTCACGGCCAAGGACATTGATCTCGTCCATTGACAGGCCAGCCGCCTGAAGCTTCGCAATGGCCGCCAGCGGTCCGCCAAACGCGCCGCCGAACAGGCCTGCCAGCCCGCCGCCGGAGGCGGCGCCGGCGTGCTTTGCCGCCAGCGCCTCGGCTCCCGGCAGCCGGTCAAACAACTCGTCGACCTTGTGCTGATCGCCCTCTGCCCTGATGAGCGACAACACGATCCCCA
>CAYWVA010000086.1:0-8922 GCA_964461545.1 uncultured Rhizobiaceae bacterium
ACGGTGTTCGGGCCGATGTTCGGAGCCCTGACCATCGTGACCATGCAGAACTATCTCGCCCATCTCGGAGCCTGGGTGACGGTCATCCAGGGCGTCATCTTCGTGATCTCGGTGATGATGTTCCGCAAGGGCGTCATCGGGGTGCTTGGCCACTGGTTGAAGCGGCCGCTTTAGCGCCGGCAGCGGCAGGCGGGCGTTCGCGGCGCTTAACCATTTAGAAGCCATAGACCACTAAAGTTCGCCGCAATCGGTTCATCCCGCCCTAACCTTGTCACAGACGCTGACCACAATGGTAAGGGTAGGGATCCACGCCCTGACCTCAATGGGACACGAGGGGGATGCCAATGCAATGTCATCGCTACACTTTCCGGGTCCGGGCGGCCGCTGCTCTGGCTTTGGGCCTCGCGATGATTGTCCCGACAGGGCCGCGCGACGCCCTCGGCGCGTCCGGGGCCCATCACACCACGCCCGCCGACGAGATGGGCACATTCTCCCCTCACGAAATCTACGATGCGGGGCACGCCTTTTTCGGCACGACGACAAAGGGAGTGGCGCAGGCGGTTGAATCGGTCTTTGCTCAGGCCGGCCGGCCGAGCGGCTACATCGTCGGTGAGGAGGTCGCTGGTGCATTCTTCGGCGGCTTGCGCTATGGCGAAGGGACCCTCTTTCTCAAGAACGGCCTCAGCCGGAAAGTCTACTGGCAGGGACCGTCGCTCGGTTTTGACTTCGGCGGCAATGGTTCGCGAAGCATGGTACTCGTCTATGACATTGCCTCGCCCGAACAGATCTTCGATCGCTTCGTGGGCATCGAGGGGTCAGCTTATATGGTGGGCGGCATCGGCGTAAACTTCCAGAAAAACGAGAGTCTCACGCTGGCGCCCATTCGCACTGGCGTCGGTGCCCGGTTTGGGGCCAACATGGGCTATCTCAAATACACCAGCCACCCGACCTGGAACCCGTTCTGAAACGCCAGCGTTCCCCCCGCGCCCTGATGCCGCCGGCGACCGGTGGCTGCAAGGACTGGCGAGTGGGCTAGTAATTTGGCGTCGCGTTGAGAGGCGCGCCGGGCTATGCTTTTCGCCTCCGCCGGCTGCTTGTGGTCCTGCGTTCATGCCACGGTACGGGCGGAAGTCGGTGAGCGTGCTAGGAAAGCCGGATGGCCCAGATCGAAATCATTATGTACCTCGCGCTGGGCTTTGCCACGGCCGGGCTGATCGCGCTTTTGCTTGGGCGCCTGCTGTGGGATATTGCTGTCAGCGTCGGCAGGCGCCGCGCGCAGCGCACAGCGCCTCCCGCTGTGGCCGAGCTGCAGGCCGAGCGCAACCAGCTGCGGGCAGAAAATGCCATGCTTGCTCGCCGGCTTGAGGTGCGCCTGAACGAACTCAAGATGCAGCTCGCCGAGCACATGGCCGAGGTGTCGCGCAGCCGCAACCGCATCGACCACCTGAGCACCGAAATCGAGAAGCGGGACGCCAGCCTGGCCGAGCGAGACGCCGAGATCGGTCGGCTCACAGAACGGTGCGGGATTCTCGAATCGGAGCTGGCAGCCCGGACCGAGATCTTGCACTGGTCCCAGGACGAACCCGGCGAGCTGGATAGGACCCGTGCGACGGACAGCCAGGTGCCTGAGGGGAGGCAAGCGGTCCCCAATGGGCCGCCGGCGACGGGCCACGACGGCCTGGAGCCAGGGCGAGGTCGTGCCACAGCGGATGATGCTGTGAACGGCAGTGCGGCGGAACGAAGAGCGCTCACCAAGGCTAAGCCGGCTCAAGGCGGCAAGAAGACAACCTCGGGGTTCGCCAATGTCGTCTCGTTTGCTCAGCGCCTCCGCGCTCCGCAACGTAACGGCTAGTCAGCTTGGGTTCGAGAACAAAGAAAATCCGCGTGCGGTGGAACCAACCTGAACCTGTGGCGTTTGAGTGCTAATCCCACGCGATCGCGCCCAGCCCCCGCAATGGCGTCGCGTGAGATTGGTTCCGCCGAGGTCTCCCCTCCCTCGGTCGGATAGGTACTTGGCCGGGCAGGCAGTCCCCCCAACCCCCACCTGCCCGGCCTCTTCTTTTTGTCCAATGACAGATCAGGACGACTTCCCCGGGGCGAGGCGCTCGCCTGCGGGTGCGTTGGCCGTCGAGTCACTGATTTGCTTAGGCGCTGCGACACATTCGCTGTCAGGGCCGCTGCCCTGAATGCCCCGCGCCCCGTCCTAGAGCGCTACTTTTTCAGCAGGCCGTATTTCTGATTGAACCGGCTCACTCGCCCGCCGCGGTCGACGAGATGCTGGCCGCCGCCGGTCCAGGCCGGATGCGAATTGACGTCGATGTCGAGATGCAGATTGTCGCCCGGCTTGCCCCAGGTGGATCGGGTCTTGAACGACGTCCCGTCCGTCATGGTCACGGTGATCTCATGATAATCGGGATGGATGCCGGGCTTCATGACGGGATCTCTTCTTGGCTGGCGCGCCGGTCGCGGCACGCTATATAGGGCCACCACATTTCGGTGAGCGTCTATACAGGACAACCTTGCCGCGCGCAAGCTGGGGCACATTTGGACGATGGTGACGGAAGCAGCGAGCCCGCGTCAGTCCTCCGGCGCTCAAGGCGTCGAGGTGATCGACCTTCTGGAGGCCAGCAGGCGGCGGCCGAAGTCGCACAATCTGCGCCCTCTGGTCGGGCTTGTGCCTCTTGTTCTGCGCTATCGCGGCAGGGTGGCGCTGGCGCTTGTCTCGCTGCTGGTGGCGGCGGTGGCCATGCTTGCCGTGCCGATCGCCGTAAGGCGTGTCATCGACCACGGCTTCACCGCAGCCAACGCCGGATTCATCGACCAGTACTTCGCCATGATGCTGGTTGTTGTGGCGGTGCTCGCGGCGGGCAGCGCCGGGCGCTACTACTTTGTCACTTGGCTCGGCGAGCGGGTGGTGGCAGATCTGCGCCGAAAGGTCTTCGGCCATCTGTTGTCGCTCAGCCCTGCCTTCTACGACTCCCAGAGCACCGGGGAGATGATGTCGCGGCTCACCGCCGACACCACTCAGCTCAAATCACTTTTCGGCTCTTCGGCCTCGGTCGCACTTCGCAATTCGGTCATGCTCGTCGGTTCGGTGGTGATGATGGTGGTGACGAGCGTCAAGCTGTCCGGCCTCGTTCTTCTTGCCATCCCGTTCATCGTCTTGCCGCTGGTGGTCACCGGCCGGCGAGTCAGGCTGCTGTCGCGGGATGCGCAGGACACCCTTGCCCGCTCCGCCGGGCTCGCCCAGGAGTCGCTGGGCGCAGTGCCGACGATCCACGCCTATGGCCAGACGGCGCGCATCCGCGATGCCTTTGCGCGAGCCACAGAGCAAGCCTTCACCGCCGCCCGCTGGCGTACTGCGGTGCGCGGCTGGCTCACCGCGGCCATCATATTCATCGCCTTCGGAAGCGTCGTTGCGGTACTGTGGTATGGTGCCCAGGAAGTGCTGGCCGGTCGGTTGAGCGGCGGCGCGCTTGGCCAGTTCGTGCTTTACGCGGCACTTGCCGCACTTGCCACCGGGGCGCTTTCGGAGATCTGGGGCGAGGTGCAGCTTGCCGCCGGCGCGGCCGAACGGCTGACAGAGATCCTCGAGATGAAGCCTGAGATCCAAGCGCCTGCCAATCCACGGCCGCTGCCGGTCCGGCCACTCGGCACCCTGGTCTTCCAAGACGTTCACTTTGCCTATCCGATGCGGCCGGACCAGAAGGCGCTGCACGGGGCAAGCTTCAAGGTCGACCCGGGCGACCGGGTGGCCATTGTCGGCCCATCCGGAGCCGGCAAGAGCACGATCTTCAACTTGATTCTGAGATTTTATGATCCCCAGGCCGGGCGCGTCTTGATCGACCGCGTCGACGTCGCCGAAGCCGACCCTGAGGAGGTGCGCGCCCGCATCGCCTCGGTGCCGCAGGAGCCGATGATCTTTTCCAACTCGCTGGCCGAAAACATCCGCTTCGGTCGGCCCGAGGCCTCCGCCGCCGAAGTCGAGGCGGCCGCCGAGGCGGCCCAGGCGGCGGAATTCATCGAGCGCCTGCCGCAAGGCTATGCCACGTGGGTTGGCGAGCGCGGGGTCATGTTGTCCGGCGGCCAGCGCCAGCGCATCGCCATCGCCCGGGCGATCTTGCGCGATGCGCCGATCCTGTTGCTCGACGAAGCCACAAGCGCACTCGATGCCGAGAGTGAGCGTCTGGTGCAGATTGCGCTTGAGCGGCTAATGAAGGGGCGCACCAGCCTTGTCATCGCCCACCGGCTGGCCACCGTGCGCACCGCCGACCGCATCATCGTTCTCGACCAGGGACGGGTGGTGGCGCAAGGCCGCCATGGCGAGCTCATGGCAGGCGGCGGCCTCTATGCCCGCCTCGCCAAGCTTCAGTTCTCCGACGCGGCCATGGCCGAATGAGATCACTTGCCAGCCCGGGCTCGCTGCTGTACAAAACGTGAACACATTGGCCTTCATGCAATCATGGACGCTCCAGCTCCTCATCCCCTTCCCCCAATCGCCCACCGGATCTGGGACATGAAATACCGCTTCAAGGGGCCCGACGGCGCGGCCCTCGACGAAACGGTCGAGGACACGTGGCGCCGCGTCGCGCGCACGCTGGCCGAGGTCGAAGCTCCGGGCGAGCGTGCGCGCTGGGAGGAGTCGTTTTTCCAGGTCATGGCGGGCTACCGCTTCCTGCCCGCCGGGCGGATTCTGGCCGGCGCCGGCACCGGCCGGAGTGTTACATTGTTCAATTGCTTCGTTATGGGCACGCTCGACGACTCGATGCCCGGCATCTTTGAGGGGCTGAAAGAGGCCGCCCTGACGCTCCAGCAAGGCGGCGGTATCGGGCATGACTTCTCGACTCTGCGACCCAGTGGCGCACCCGTAGCGGGAATGGGGGCGGATGCCTCCGGTCCGCTCTCGTTCATGGACGTTTGGGATGCCATGTGCCGCACCATCATGTCGGCTGGCTCGCGGCGCGGCGCCATGATGGCCACGATGCGCTGCGACCATCCCGACATCGAGGCCTTCGTGGACGCCAAGCGCGATCCAAATCGCTTGCGCAACTTCAATCTGTCGGTGCTGGTGAGCGACGCCTTTATGGCGGCACTGAAGGCTGATGCCGACTGGCCGCTGGTGTTCGCCGGCAAGGTCTACAAGGTGGTCAAGGCGGGCGCGCTGTGGGACCGCATCATGCGCGCCACCTACGACAGCGCCGAACCCGGGGTGGTGTTCATCGACCGGATCAATGCCGCCAACAATCTCAGCTACTGTGAGACCATCCGGGCGACCAATCCATGCGGCGAGCAGCCGCTGCCGCCCTATGGCGCCTGCCTGCTCGGCTCGGTGAACCTGGCCAGTCTGGTGCTTGAGCCGTTCGAGCCGGCCGCTCACCTCGATCTGGTGGAGCTCGCCCGCGTTGTCGGCATCGCCGTGCGGCTGATGGATAATGTCATTGAGGTCTCCAACTATCCCCTGCCCGCGCAAGCCCACGAGGCCAGGGCCAAGCGCCGTATCGGGCTCGGAGTTACGGGCCTTGCCGATGCCCTTGCGATGTGCCGGCTGCGCTACGGAACCGATGCCGCTGCCGCCCAGGCGCAAGCCTGGATGGCTGCCGTCGAGGAGGCGGCCTACCGGACAAGCATCGCGCTCGCCCGGGAACGCGGTGCCTTTGCGCTGTTTGAGCGCGATGCCTATCTCGGCAACGGTCATGTGCTGACCTTGGCCGAGCCCATACGGCGCGACATCGCCCGGCACGGCATCCGTAATGCGCTGCTCACCTCGATCGCCCCCACCGGCACGATCTCGCTGTTTGCCGGCAACGTGTCGAGCGGCGTGGAGCCCGTCTTCGCCTACGCCTACGAGCGAAAGGTCCTGCTGCCGGACGGCTCGCACCGGATCGAGCCGGTTGAGGATCGCGCCGTCGCGCTGTACCGCGAGCGCTTCGGGCACGAAGCCACCTTGCCCGACACCTTCGTCACCGCTCAGGAACTCGCCCCTGCGGACCACCTTCGCATGCAGGCCGCGCTCCAGCGCCATGTCGATTCGTCGATCTCAAAGACCATCAACTGCCCGGCTTCGATCAGCTTCGACGACTTCAAGGCAGTCTACAGGGAAGCCTACGACCTCGGCCTCAAGGGCTGCACGACCTATCGCCCGAACCCGATCACCGGAGCGATCCTGTCGACGGGCGACATCGACACCAGGATGCCGCCAGTCCAGTCTGCACTGCCGCTGGAGGCCCCGATGGCGGGCACGGACGTGTCCGGCGAGGTCGTCTATATGAAACAGCCGCTGGAGCGGCACACGGTGCTTCCCGGCTTTACCTACAAGTTCAGATGGCCCGATTCCGATCACGCGATCTACATCACCATCAACGACATTGTTCAGGACGGACGCCGCCGGCCGTTCGAAATCTTCATCAATTCCAAGAACATGGAGCATTACGCCTGGACCGTGGCGCTCACTCGCATGGTCTCGGCGGTGTTCCGGCGCGGCGGCGATGTGTCCTTCGTGGTGGAGGAACTTAAGGCGGTGTTCGATCCGCGCGGCGGTTACTGGCTTGAGGGCCGCTATGTGCCGAGCTTGCTGGCGGCCATCGGCGGCATCATCGAGCGCCACATGATCGATATCGGTTTCATGAAGCCTGGTGAGGCCAGCGAGGAACGAGCCGAGCGCCTGCGGCTGGCGCTTCCGGCCGGCTCCGGGGAAGCGGCCCGCTTGAGCCAGTGCCCGAAATGCGGCGAGGCGGCGGTCATCTACCAGGAAGGTTGCGCCCGCTGTCTGGCCTGTGACTATTCCAAGTGCGGCTGATCGATGAACGCCCGGGCCCCCGCTGGGCCGGGAACCTTGTAGGCAGGATGGGACTTTCCGGCGCCAGGAAGGTGTCATGGCCAAAGCCGTCTTCGTGCTGCTCAACAATGGTGCTGGGGCCCTTAGGGGAGACGATGGCGATGCTATCCTGGCCAGGATCGAGCATGCTCTGGCGGGTGCAGGGCGCGACGTCGAGATTACAAGGGCTTCGGGCGGCGAACTTCAACGCTGCCTCGATGACCGGCTCTCCCGCAGCCCACCTGAGGAGGTAATCGTCGGCGGCGGCGACGGCACGGTGTCGAGCGCTGCCGCGTCGCTTTGTGACACCGGTATTGCACTGGGGGTCCTTCCGTTAGGGACCATGAACCTGTTCGCCCGCTCGCTTGGCATGCCGCTCGAGCTCGACGCGGCGCTCACCGCACTGGCAACCGCCAAGGCCCGCACAGCAGATCTCGGTGAAGTCAACGGCCGCCTGTTCACCCATCATGTTTCGATGGGGCTGCAGGCTCGGCTGGTGGCAATGCGCGAGCAATCGGATTATGGCTCGCGGGCCGGAAAGATTTTTGCCAACCTGCGTGCCTTGCTGGCGGTTCTGCATCGCCCGCCGCGGCTTGCGCTCAGGGCCACCGTCGACGGATCGGTCCTCGACCTCAAGACGCCGGCACTGGTTGTGTCCAACAACGTGTTCGGGCCGAACCATCTTCCCTATGCCGATGCCCTCGATCACGGCGTGCTTGGCGTCTACATATGTAGCGCGCTGCGGCCGGGCGACGTTGCTCAGGTTACGTTGCAGGCGCTGCTGGGCACTTGGCATGCCGACGGCCGGGTGAGGACGCTGACGGCGAAATCGGTTTGTGTCGAGTCGCGGGGGCGAAGGAAACCGATCTCCGCCACGATAGACGGTGAACTCGCGACATTTGAGGGCGTGATCGAGGTGATGATCCGGCCGGGCTCGCTTGTCGTGCTGGCGCCTGAGCCGCCTCCACCTGCCTGAAACCGGCCCCGTGTGCCTGTCGTGACCATGGCGGGCATGGGCCTTGAAAGCCCCGCACCTTGGCCCATATTTTCGTTGTGGCGCTTGAGCTCTCAAGGGGGAGAGTTAGGGGTGAACGGCTGATTTTGGTCTGCTGCACCGATGTCGAGCCGCTTTGGCTTTGTATCTAGCACCACAGCCTGCCCAGTACCATAACGGGCCTAGAGCCGAGACTGGGGCAATGGTTCCCTGCTCTGGATAGTGGCCTCTGTGCTGATTGATTTCGTGGTGGTCGGAACCCGACCGGGCACTGCGGCGTATCAAGATAACGACGATGTAAGTTGACAAGGAAATGCCGCCAGCCCGCGCAAATGAGCGGCAGACCGGTTGCATGGAAGGTGTGAACGATGACCAATCATGGCGCAGACAGAAAGTCGATGATGAGTCCGGCCGAGCTTGCCCGACTTGGCGGTACCGAAATTGCCTATATTCGCGAGATCGCCGCCGAAGCGGCCGCAGCCCTGCTCGGTGATACCGTCGAGATTCCCAACTCTCAGCAGCTCTATTGCCTGTATCTGGCCGACGGAACACCCATCGCCATCTCAGGCAGTCGTGAGGCAGCTGTGGCCAACGCCTTTGAGCATGACCTCATGCCCATGAGTGTTCATTGAGGCGCCACCCGAGCCGCCCGCACACGTCACGCGGCGTGCGAGGCCGATGCCGCCGGTTCGGTGAGGATGGCATAGAGCCCAGCGGCGCTGTCGGTGCCCCTGAGCTTGCTGACGAGTGTCGGGTCGCGCAGTAACCGCGAGATCCGCGCTAGCGCCTTGAGATGATCCGCTCCGGCACTCTCCGGCGCCAAGAGAAGGAATACCAGGTCCACGGGCTGATCGTCGGGCGCATCGAAATCGATCGGCTGGGCCAGCCGTGCGAACAGTCCCTGAACCTGCTCCAGTTCCGTGAATTTGGCGTGCGGGATGGCAATGCCCTGGCCAAGCCCTGTCGAGCCGAGTTTTTCGCGCTGCAGCAGACATTCAAAGATGCGGCGCGCATCCAGGCCAGTCATTTTTGCGGCCGCATTCGATAGCTCCTGCAAGACTTGCTTTTTGCTGGCTGCCCGCATGGACGGAATGACGGCATTGCTGGCGATGAT
>CAYWVA010000087.1:0-2712 GCA_964461545.1 uncultured Rhizobiaceae bacterium
CCCGGCGGTTCAGTTACCGAAAGCCACCCCGTGGCTTTGCGACAGCAGGCGTGGATCGCTGGACTTCACCAGAACCGGCCGGCCGTCGAGAATCTCAAAGCAGCGCTCCACAGTCTCGACCTCCAGCCGGTGCATGGCTTCGTGCGTATAGAAGGTGAGGTGCGGGGTCAGGATAACGTTGTCCATGTCAAAGAGCGGGCTCAACGGATGGCCTGAACGGGTCAGGGGTTCCTGGCTGAAGACGTCCAGGGCGGCACCGGCGATCGTGCCGTTACGCAGCGCCTCCAGGAGCGCCATTTCATCGACGATCAACCCGCGCGATACGTTGATGAAGAACGCCGAGGGCTTCATGCAGCGAAGCTCCGCGCCGCCAATGAGATGCCGCGTCGACGGGTTCAAGGTGCAGTGCACCGACACGAAGTCAGACACCGCGAGCATGTCTCGCAAGCCGAGAACTTTCTCGACGCCCGCGGCCCGCATGGTGTCCGCCGGGACATGCGGATCGTAGCTGAGGACCCGTGCTCGAAATCCGACGCCGGCCATCCGCGCCACATTCCTGGCGATGCGGCCGAAACCCACTAGTCCAACCGTCTTGCCGGCGATGTCTGACGCCAGCCATCGCGGCGTCGGCCACGCCCACCCGTTCTTGCGCATGGCTTTGTCCAGCGGCATGAGCTTCCTGGTCAGCGCCAGCAGTAGGCTGAACGCTCCCTCGGCAACAGAGTCCTCGGCATATTCGGGAATGTTGACGACGGGAATCCGGCGGGCTTTGGCCGCCTCGATGTCTATGGCATCGATGCCCACGCCATACTTGACGATGCCCTTCAGCCTCTCCGCGCCGTTGATGATTGTCGCGGTGATCGGCGCATAGCACATGAGCAGGAGATCGGCGTTGCGGGTTTCGCGCGCCAACTCCTCCTCGCTGGCCGCGCCAGGCATCAGCACAAGGTTCATGCCTTTGGCGCGGAGCGCCCGGTCGAGATGCGGGCATTCCAACTCGCGATCGGTTCGAACGACCTTCATCTGCGTGGTGCGGCGATGCTCAACAGTGGTCTGCCAGCGCTGCTTCAAGAATGTCGAGCGCTCGACCCATTTCAGCCTCGGTGATGGTCAGCGGGGGAGTCAGAGTCAGGACGTTACCCATCGTGGTCTTGAAAGACAGTCCGCGATCCAGCGCCCCGTAAAGCACGGCTTCACCAAGCGCGTCCGCCGGTATTCGCGACTCCCGATCCTCCACCAGTTCAACTCCCATGACCAGCCCGCGACCGCGGACGTCGCCGATCTTGAGGAACCTGTCTTTCATCTCCATGAGGCGCGCCAAGGCGAAATCTCCCACGCGGCGCGCGTTCTCGACCAGGCCTTCGTCTTCGATGATCTCGATGGTCGTGAGCGCCGCGCGCGTCGTCACGGGATTTTTCTCGTGGGTGTAATGTCCAAACGCCCAGTCTCCGGCAACATCGAGTTGCGGCCGCGCGATCACCGCCGCGATCGGCAGCACGCCGCCTCCTAGGGCCTTGCCGAGAGCCAACAGATCGGGGGTGACGCCGTCGTGATCGCAGGCGAACATCCGCCCGGTCTTGCCGAGGCCAGTCGGGATCTCGTCGAAAACCAGCAGCACACCGTAGCGGTCGCAAGTCTCTCGCACCCGACGCCAGAAACCGGGCGGAGCTATGTAGGGCACGGCGCGAACCGGCTCCGCGATGAGCGCCGCGACGTCGCTATCCCGCGCCAGGATGTATTCGATCATGCCGGCGCAGGCATCGGCACTGGCCTGCGCCGTCGCGTGGCCATAGGGGCAGCGGTAGCCACCGAAGGGCGCCACATGGATGGCCCCGGCGACCAGCGGGGCCGCCGGTCCCGAACGGAAGAGCATCTCGCCGGACAGTGCCGATGCCCCGGTCCCGGCGCCATGAAAGGCATCCCAGAACGACAGCGTCTTGAACCGGCCGGTTGCCGCCCGGGCGATCTTCACCGCTACCTCGATGGCATCGGAGCCGCCGGTCGTGAACAGGACCTTTGAAAGGTCGCCTGGAGCGATTGCGGCAAGCTTCTCGGCCAGGCGAACCGCAGGCTCGCAGGTGTAGCGCCGCGGCGCGAAGGGCAACATGTCCATCTGTTCAGTGATGGCTGCCTTCAGGCGCGGATGGCCGTAGCCGATGTGGTGGACGTTGTTGCCGTGAAAATCCATGTAGCGCCGCCCGGCCGCGTCCTCGATCCACAGGCCCTCGGCTTTCACCACGACGTTCAGGCAGGGCGTCGACACGGATTGATGCAGGAATGCCGTGTTATCGCGGGCGAGGAGTTGGCGCGTCGCAGGATCGAGGGCTCGCGCCTGCCAGGAGGCGCGGCGATCCGTCAGATTGGTGTCGCCCTCGGACTGGACGACACCGTGCCTCATCGGCGCCACCATGCTCGCAGCCTCCACCTCGCCGCGCCTTCGGAGTGGTCGATCCCCGCGTCCGCTCATACCACGGCGCACGCGGTGTGGAACAGATCATCTCGCCCCGGCAATCGCCGCCGACATCCCTGCCGACGCTTACACCGTGTCCGACCACGCCTGCTGACTTTCGATCAACCGCTGCACCACTACAGGCATCAGCGCGGCATCGGCATTGGCAAAGGCGATACGCAGAAAATCCTCCTGGCCGGGCCCGAACATGCTTCCGGGTAGCACCAGAAGGCCATGGTCGCCAGCCAGGCGTTTGGCGACGT
>CAYWVA010000087.1:2812-6601 GCA_964461545.1 uncultured Rhizobiaceae bacterium
GGCCGGCGGGTAGCCCGGCACTGCCTGGCTCAGGTTGATGAACGCCCGGGGGCCGGGTCCTTGCGGAATCCATGAATAGGCCTCGGAAATGGGTGGCGCGATGGTCGCCGCAACGCAGTCGTTGATCGGATAGGCCATGAGGTTCCGGATGGCGGGAGGCAAAAGAGAGGCAACGGTTGCCCCCAATCTATCAGGCGCTAAACTCAGGCGGCAACGCTCAATGGAGGAGTCATGAAAGCCATTAGCATCGCCGAGACCGGCGGCCCGGAAGTCATGCAACTGGTCGACGTCGATCTGCCGCCGCCAGGCCCGGGCGAGGTGCGCATCCGACATACCGCGATCGGCCTCAACTACATCGATACCTATCACCGCAGCGGGCTCTATCCGGTCAAGCTCCCCTCCGGACTGGGGCTGGAAGCCGCAGGGGTGGTCGAGGAGACGGGCGACGGCGTCACCAACCTCAAGGCTGGCGATCGCGTGGCCTATGGCAATGGCCCGCTTGGCGCCTATTCGCAAGCGCGCAACGCCCCCGCCAATCGGGTGAGCAAGCTCCCCGACGGGATCCCCGATGAGACCGCCGCGGCAATGATGCTCAAGGGCATGACGGTGCGCTACCTCTTGCGCCAGACCTACAAGGTGGCGGCCGGCGAGACCATTCTGTTCCATGCCGCGGCCGGCGGCGTCGGTCTCATCGCATGCCAGTGGGCCAAGGCGCTAGGTGCCACTGTCATCGGCACCGCCGGATCTGAGGAAAAAGCCGAGCTTGCCCGCGCCCATGGCTGCGAACACGTCATCATCTACAGCAAAGAGGATGTGCCGGCGCGGGTGCGCGAACTCACTGGCGGCAAGGGCGTTCCGGTCGTCTATGACGGGGTCGGACAGGACACGCTAATGACCTCGCTCGACTGCCTCAGCCCGCGCGGGCTGCTGGTCAGCTTCGGCAATGCCTCTGGCCCGGTCAAGGCGTTCGATGTCGGGATTCTGGCCGCCAAGGGCTCGCTTTACATCACCCGGCCGACGCTTGCGACCTATGTGTCCAGCGACGCCGACATGCAGGCCAATGCCAACGATCTCTTTGACGTGGTCAAAAGCGGCAAGGTGAAGATCGCGGTCAATCAGCGCTATCGGCTAAGCGAGGTCGTGCAGGCCCACCGCGACTTGGCGGCGCGCAAGACCACTGGCTCAACTGTCCTTGAGCCATAGCTCACGCCGGGCATTGGCTGGTGTTGATCCTGGTCAGCGCCTTCCACGCGTCCGAGCACGAGGTGTGGGTGCACAGGAACTTGGCCACCATCGAAGAGGGAATGGCGTGGGCCAGGTTCAAGGGTCGGCCATGGCCATCTGAAAGCGTGCTCACCAGCATGCCGGTGAGCTGGCCTCTGGCATTGAACAGCGGCCCGCCCGATTCGCCCTTGCGGGTGCTCATCCGCAGCACCATGGCATCGGGGTAGCCGAACTCGGCATAGCTGACAGGCCGGCCGAAGCTCATCGATTCGACCTGGCCGAGGCGGGCCGTATCACCCATGGCATGCGGTTTGCCGAGTGAGAACACCGGCTCGCCCAGGCGCATGCACGGGCTTGCCGCCGGAATCACCGGGGCTCCCTGCAAATCGCTGAGCCGAATCAATGCCAGATCGGGCGACTTGCTGACTGCCACCACCGTGCCGCGGTAGAGTCGGCCGTTGGCGCCGCGGGCATCCACTGTGAAGCCCTCACTCACCGCAACGTGTCCGGCGGTCACCACATGCCCCTGTGAGTCGATCACGAAGCCGCTGCCTGAGGTGACCGCATTGGGCAGAATGTCGCTGGCCGCCGCGCCCTGCCTCTGGGACTCATGTATAATGAGGGTGACGTAGGACGGCCCGGTCTGCTCCACCAGCCTGCTCATCGACTGGGTGAGCATGGTGCCGGCCGGTGCGGCGCTCGCCTCGACATTGATGATTCGCGGGTCGCCCGGCCCCGGCCCCATCGACATACATCCGGCAAGCAGGGCCGCCGATGCTATGGATAGCAACCGCTTCATTGCCCCTCCAAGCTCCGAAAGAAGGGCTCCAGCTGCTGTTCATAGCGGCGCCAGCGGCCGACCGATTGGGCGCTGATCGGCTGGCGCACCTGCCAGACGCTCGAAGTGCGCACGACGCGCTCCACGCGGTGCGGTGCCAGGCACTCGGGGCGAAAATCGAGGCCCAAGAAGGCGAGCAGGCGCCGGATATGGGTTTCGGGATCCTGGACCAACAGGTCGTAGTCGACGGTGTGAATCGGGAGGCCGCAGGTCTCGATCCAATGGTGCATGATCTGCAGATGCTGGCGGTAAACAGCACCGATCTGGCCGAGATCGTATGAGTAGTGGAGGCCGCGCAGAAAGCTTTGTTCGAACAGCGACAGCGCGTTGTCGCCCGGCGTGCGACGCACATAGACGAGCTTGGCATTGGGCAGCATGCCGGCAATGGCGCCGACCAGCAGGTAATTGCCCGGCGTCTTGTCGCAGGCCAGCGGTCGGCCGCCGGCGCGCGCGAACATGCTGTCATAAATCTGCCGGCCCTGATCGTGCAGAGTTGTCGAATCGATATCGACCGCAGCCCCGGGCCATCCCTTGACGGCATTGACCGCCCGTCGCACGTCGAGGCGCTCGCCGAGGGCAAGGACGTCCGGATGAGCGGCCAGGATCTGCTCGGTCAAGGTCGTGCCCGAGCGCGGCATGCCGAAGACGAACACCGGCCCAGGGCGGTCGAAGCCATGCGGCTGTTGCTCGGAGATGAGCTGCGGTGAATAGGCTGCCTTGATCTGGGCGCAGTAGGCCTCCTGGCGAGCAAGGTCGAAGTCGGCCTCACCGCCCTTCAGCGCGTTGGCCGCAGCCAGCATCTCGAAGGCGCGCTGGTGATCTCCGGCCCGATCGCTGAGATGGTAAAGCGCGAAATAGGCGGCCGACCGTGTCGAGGCCGGGGCGGAGTCGTCCCGGGCATGCCTCAGCAGCGGCCGCTCGGCCTTAGGTTCGAGGCGCTTGATCACCGCCAGCTTGTAATAGGCCTGGGCGTCGTCCTTCCTGATCTCCAGAACCTTGTGCAGCTCGGCCTGTGCGCCGTCGAAGTCGCCGATGTCGCTCAGGATCGTGGCGCGCGTCAGCATGGCCTCGGCGACATGCAGCCCGGCGGCGAGCGCCTTGTCGACATAGGCCAGAGCGCGTTCGTTCTCGCCGGCAAAGTGCAGCACCTGGGCGGCTACGGCATAGCCGTCGGGCGATACACCCGAGGAGGCCTCGACCTGGTCAAGCAACGCCAAGGATTCCAGCGGATCGGTGCTGCGCGCCGTCAGCGAAGCTAGGTTCAGATTGGCATTGACGTGACCGGGCTGAAGCCGCAGCACTTGGCGGTAGGCCTCCATTGCCGCGCCGGAGCGTCCGAGATGATCGAGGGCCAAAGCCTTGACATGCACGATCTCGGGATCGTCCGGGGCCAGACGCATGGCCTCGTCGAGCCATGGCAGCGCTTCTTCGGCCTTGCCCTGGACATATAGCGCCTCGCCCAGCCCGAACGCCGCGTCGGCATGGTGCGGGTCGTGGACTAGGGCCTTGCGGAACAGCCGTACGGCCCGCTCCAGCACGTTCCTCTCGCGCGCCGCCTGAGCCAGATTGTACCAGGCGTCGGCATTGTCCGGATCGAGCTTGAGGGCCTTCTCCAACATCCGCTCCGCTGCCTTGAGATCGCCGAGCTGGCCCTCGACCACGGCGGCCTCGACCAGCAGCATGGCGTCCCTCGGGCTTTGCGCGATGGCCAGGTCGAAATGGCGCCG
>CAYWVA010000087.1:6701-8819 GCA_964461545.1 uncultured Rhizobiaceae bacterium
GGGTCGCGAACGGCTGGGGACAGCATTGTCATCGCCCGGCAGCTCCCCAGCCGTAATCGCCGCCGGTCTCGTAGGCGGCAATGACGCCGGCAAGCTCGCCTTTGAGGGGTTGAAGATGTCGCTCATAGGCCCGCCAATGGCCGATCGAGTCCTTATAGAGCGAGCGTCGCACCTGGGTGATGCTGGCGGTACGCACCTCGCGGCGCGTCTTGTGGAATTCGAGGCACGCCGGGTCCCAATCAAGGCCGAGATGGGCAACGCTGCAGCGGGCCGTCGCCTCTAGCGCTGTCACCAGGTCCTCGTAGCGCACATCGAGGATGCGGCCGGGAAACATCCGGTGCCAGTGGCCCATGAGGTCGGTATAGAGCTCCATGTGACGGGCAATTCGGTCGAAGCGGTAGGTGTAGACCATGGCCGATGTGTCGAAATACTGCGACCAGGCGGAAAACGCCACGTCGAGCGGATGGCGCAGGCAATTGATCAGCCTGGCATTGGGAAACATCGTCAAAATGACGCCGATCTCCAGATAGGAGCTGAGAGACTTGTCGATCACACGGGTTTTAGCGCGGGCGTCGGGCGGGTAGCTGGCGAGATAGACCTCAGCGGCCTTGCCCACCCGCTCAGGGCTAGGGGTCCGCAGATAAGTGGCAAACCACGCGGTCATGTCGCGCTCGCCAAGGCCCGCTACGTCCTTGTGGCTGGCAAGGATCTGTTCCAGCAGAGTAGTACCGGAGCGCGGAAGGCCGAACACGAAGACCGGCTGCTCGCTGGCCGAGCCCCCCTCGCGGCGCTGGCTGAAGAACTCATCCGAGAACTGCGCCTTTACCGCCTCGGCTCGATCGCAGAGAAGCTGATCGTCGTCGAGGTGGCGGTCGGCCAACATGGCATTGCCGGCCTCGAACTGGGCAAACGCCTCGTCGAAGCGGCCGGCCCGGTCGTTTAGGCGTCCCAGCGCGAAGCGCAGCGGCGCGGCCGCCGCCTCGACCGGTTTGGCGTCGGCTGCCGCAAGAGCGGCCTCGGCCGCCGCGATTCGCGCCTCGAGGCTCTCCGGCTCGGCGAAATTATTGGCCAGCACAAAGTGGACGTGGCCGTCATGCGGGTCAGCCGCCTGCGCCGCCTCGATATGGGCGCGCGCCGCCTCCAGGTTGCCGCGTACCAGTTCCACCCTGGCCATCAGCACACGGGTGGGCGCCACCGGCGCGCCGCGCTTCAAGGCTTCCTCATAGGCGGCTAACGCCCCATCCCGGTCGCCAGCCCGGTCAAGGGCCTCGGCGAGTGCGAAATGGTCGCCCGGGGCCTGCCGTGTGGCCGCCAATGCCCTCAGGTGCAGCACCGCCTCGGCTGGCCGCTGCAGGCGAATGAGCGCCCCGGCAAGATTGTGGCGCACCACGGCCGAGCGCGGATCGGCCTTGAGAGCCGACCGGTAAAGCTCAATGCTGTCGGGCACCTCGCCGAGGTCGGCGAGGCAGGCAGCACAGTTCACCATGGCCGGCAGGAATCCCGGCTTGAGCTTGAGCACCTGCTGGTAGGCGCCGATGGCGTTTTTGTAGTCGCGGCCGGCCTCGAGCACGGTGGCGGCGGTGAAATGGATTTCAGGGTTGGCCGGCTCGAATCGGACCGCCTGCTGGCACAGCTGCAAAGCACCGGCAAGATCGCCGCGGTCGCGTAACTGAGCCGCCGTGTCGAGCAATGGCTGCGTTCCGCTCCCCGCCGGTGGCGCAGGCACGACTGTCGCAGCACTGCCGAGGCTCGCGGCGCGACGCCGCTCCTGGCGGCTTTGCGTTTCATTCATGCGCAAGCTTCCCCAACTGGCGCCCCAGCCTCTGGCCGATCGGACCGGCCGACCCGATCCTTGTCCTGCAATTGGGTCAACACAAGGCCTTCCGCCTCGCTGACCAGGCATTCCGCAAGATTGGTTTACCCGGATCGCGCATGCCTGCCAAGAGGGGTCTGCCAAGAGCGATCCGAAACGACAGCCGGCCCGTGGTTACCCACGGGCCGGCCCTCGAAATGAAAGTCAGGATGGCGCAAATCTTAGAAGAAGAACCAAGCGCCGAACTGGGCACGGATCGCGTCATCGGACCTGCTGGTCTTGGGATCCGAGAATTCGCCGGCCTC
>CAYWVA010000088.1:0-8780 GCA_964461545.1 uncultured Rhizobiaceae bacterium
TCTGGCGCCCAAAACCCTTGACCTCCGTCACAGTTATGCCCTGTACCCCGAGGTCGGCCAGGGCCTCACGGACGTCGTCCAGCTTGAAGGGCTTGATGATGGCGCAGACCATTTTCATTGTGGTTCTCCCGAATCAGCGTGAGTCTAGCATTGCATGATGAAGGCTGTGGAGGCCAATTAAAGGAAGGCCGGGGGCGGAAATTCCGCCCCCGGCCGGGGTGCGCATCCTGCGCCTTGCGACGTCCGTGTTCAGTCGCTCGACTTGGTGAACTCCGGGTAAGCCTCCAGGCCGCACTCATGCAGGTCGACGCCCTCGTATTCCTCCTGCTCGGACACGCGGATGCCGACCAGCTTCTTGAGCACGAACCAGGCCAGCAGGCTCGCGAGGAATACCCAGGCGAAGATCACCACCAGTCCGATGAGCTGCCCGGAGAGCGTAGCCTCCTCGTTCGAAAGCAGCACCGCAAGCACGCCCCATATGCCGGCCGTGCCGTGCACGGAAATCGCGCCGACCGGGTCGTCGATGCGTAGCTTGCGGTCAAGCATCACGATCGAGCCCACCACCAGCAACCCGCCGACGGCACCAATTACAATCGCCAGCAGCGGTGCTGGCGAAAGCGGATCCGCCGTGATGGACACCAGCCCCCCGAGCGCGCCGTTCAGGGCCATCGTCAGGTCGGCCTTGCCGAACCACGCCTTCGCAAGCACGAGCGCCGCCACCAGGCCCGCCGCGGCCGCCAGGTTGGTATTTGTGAACACCAGCGCGACGGCATTTGCCGACTCCACGTCGGAGACCTTGAGCTCCGAGCCGCCGTTGAAGCCGAACCAGCCCATCCAAAGGATGAAAGTGCCCAGCGTCGCCAGCGGCAGGTTGGCGCCGGGGATGGCATGCACCGTGCCGCCGGCGCCGTATTTGCCCTTGCGCGCGCCGAGCAGAATCACGCCTGCCAGCGCTGCAGCGGCGCCCGCCATGTGAACGATGCCCGAGCCCGCATAGTCCGAGTAGCCCAGCTCATCGAGGAAGCCGCCACCCCAGCTCCAGTATCCTTGCACCGGATAGATTACGGCGGTCATGACTATGGCGAAGCCGAGGAAGGACCAGAGCTTCATCCGCTCGGCGACCGCGCCGGAGACGATCGACATCGCGGTCGCGACGAACACTACCTGGAAAAAAAAGTCCGCCAGGTTTGAGTAATACGGCGCGTCGTCGCCACCTGCCACGACGTCCGCGACCGCGTTGTCCGCGGCGCCAAGCATGCTCAAGCCGGGAATGATGCCGGTACCTTCACCGTACATGATGCCGTAACCACAGGCCATGTACATGAGGCAGGCGATCGAGTACAGGCCAATGTTCTTGGTCAGGATCTCCGCGGTGTTCTTGGCGCGCACCAGGCCCGCCTCGAGCATCGTGAAACCGGCCGCCATCCACATGACGAAGGCCCCGGAAATGAGGAAGTAAAAGGTGTCCAGCGCATAGCTGAGTTCGGTGAGTTGTTCCACGCTCTTGCTCCTCGCTCAGACGGCTTCCGGACCGGTCTCGCCGGTTCGGATGCGGATGACTTGTTCCAGCGGCAGCACGAAGATCTTGCCGTCGCCGATCTTTCCGGTCCGCGCCGTGTTGCTCAGGACCTCGATCACCTGCTCGATGAGCTCGTCGTCGATCGCGATCTCGACTTTCATCTTCGGCAGGAAGTCCACTACGTATTCGGCGCCCCGGTAGAGCTCCGTGTGGCCGCGCTGCCGGCCGAAACCCTTCACCTCGGTGACCGTGACGCCCTTGACACCGACCTCGGCGAGTGCCTGGCGAACATCGTCGAGCTTGAACGGCTTGATGATTGCAATAATGAGTTTCATGGCGCTCACCGCAGCTCGAAGGTCTTGCCGAGGGTGAAGACGAAATAGGTCTCGCCCGAGACTCCCGCCGGGTGATGGACTAACTCCTCGGCGCTGTAGATGACCGCGGCCGAGATGTCGAAACCAGCCAGCTCCGTTCCGTAGCCGGCTTCCCAGTAGTCGCCGTCAAAGTCCCTGGTGAACCTGCCGTGACTCAGGTAGAAGCCTTCGTATTCGACCGTGCCGAGCCAAAAGCCGTAGTCCTCGCTTGGCCCGTCGAAGTTGCTGTACCGTCCGTGGGCGTACTCCACGGTGAAGATGCCGTAGCCGAGCGAGGCATTGATCTCGGAATAGGTGTCGTCGAAGTCGTCGGTATAGAAGTAGCCGGTCCAGCCGAGGCCGTAGCTGAAATCACCGACGCTTCCGCCGTAGCCGGCGTAGAGGTCGTATTCGAGACCCTGGCCGACATCGGCGGCCCAGGTGCCCGCGTAGAAGCCGGACCGTTCCCAGTCGAGGCCGCCGAATGCGCCGGCATCGCTTTGCTTGATGCCGCGAAAGACGTAGTCCGACATCATGCCGATGTTCGCGCTAAAATCTCCGGCGGCGAGGGCTGGCTGGCTGGCCGCCAGCCCGAGCGCGACGAGCAGGTAACGGGATCGACCCATGGTTTTTTCCTCCCAGTGCGTTGGCTTTACCGGGGCGTGCCCGGCGCTGGTTTGTGCACTGCACGATGCGTGCCAGCCGCAGGGAGGCCCGGATGTCGGGAAGACTGACCCCGCATGAGGACCAAAATGCACCGGCATGGTGCAAAGCAACATCGACAAATGCCCCATCTCGGGGCGTGAGGGCTTTGAATGGACCGCAAGACGCTCGACATCGATGAACTCGCCCGGCGGCTGGCGGATTCATTGCCCAGCGGGCTCAAGGCGCTGCGCGCCGATGCCGAGCAGAACTTCCAGGCCGTGCTGAAGGCCGGCCTGGCGCGCCTCGATCTCGTTACACGCGAGGAATTCGACGTGCAGATGGCCGTGCTGAAGCGCACCCGCGAGAAGCTCGAGGCGCTCGATGCCCGGCTGGCGGAGCTAGAGAAACCGACTTCCGACTGAGACCACACGCTGCCCCCGACCGCACCCCGAATTCGAGTGGCGGTAGTGGGATTCAGAGTCCATATTTGGATAAGGACTGGAACCGCGGTCGGCGCAGCCTGCCGGGAGGCGGCAAGCTAATGGTTGCGGCGGGTGAACGAGAAGCCACGGGCGCGAGGCCGGCGTCGGCTGCCGGCACCTTGCGGCCTTTGCGCGGAGCGCGCCGGGGTGCCGCCCCGTCCCTGGTACGCCACTGGGTTCTGCCGATGGTGATCGTGATCGCGATTGCCGTGCTTTTTTGCACGGCGTTCTACGTGATCGACGCGATTCTCCTCGGCGGCGGCGTGACCAGCGCCACCGGCGTCCTGCAGCACTACCTCGCCTTCGATGCCGAACTGATCACCGACGCCCTGCCGGCGCTGGGCATGACCATCGTCGCGGTGCTCGGCATCGTGCTGACAGTGGTGGCGATCATCGTGCAGCTGTCCGCGGACCGCTACACCGGCGTCGCAATCATGTTCCTGCGCGAGCCGATCCATATCGTCGTGCTGAGCTTCTACATCGTCGCGAGCCTGTGCGCAGTGTGGCTCAGCGTGACGCTGCGCCCGGAGTTCGTGCCCCGCAGCCTCCTGCTGGTGGTGATGGTCCTGACCAGCTTGGGGCTGGCCGTCATGCCGCCGTACTTCGCCTATACGTTCTGGTTCCTGGAGCCGGGCAACATCATCCATCGATTACGGCTGCACGTCGCTCGCCTCAGCCGCCGCGGGCTGGAATCCGGTTCGAGCGTAGAAGTCGATCGCCTGCAAGGGCTGGTGTTGACGCAAATGGAGGAAATCACCGACATCGCCAACAACTCCATCGAGGGTCGGGACAAGATCATCGCCGGGCGCGCGATCGATGCCTTGTGCGAGTTCGCGGTTGACTACATCGCCGATAAGCCGCAGGAGGACCGGCCCTGGTATCACATCGGCCGCGAGCTTCGCGAGACCCCGGATTTCGTGGGCATGGACGCGGTACTGATCAGCGAGCTCGAGAACCGGCGCCTGTGGGTCGAGTGGAAGACCATGCACGAGTACCTGCGCGTCTACCACGAGGCGCTGGAGTCCATGGGTGACATCGATGCGCAGGTCGCGATCGACACGCGCTATATCGGCGAGGCGGCCGCAAGCAGGGAGCAAACCGACCTGGTTCGCATGGTATTCCGCTTCCTCAACTCGTACCTGCGCGCGGCCATTGACCGGAAGTCAGCGCGCACCTCCGAGGACGTGCTGCTCCAGTACCGGCTGCTGATCAAGGCGCTGTTGCGCCGGGGCCTGTGCGAAGTCGCGTGCGAGGGCGCCGGCTTCATCAAATACTTCGGCCGGGTGGCTTTCGAGGAAGACCTGCCCTCCATCACAGAGACCGCCGCCTACGACCTCGCGAGGCTTTGCCAGTTTGCTTATCAAGATCACTTCGACTGCGAAACACTCATGCTGCAGCAGCTGCTCACCCTGGACGCGGAGGAATCCTCCCGCAGCGACCGCCAGCAGCGCGGCCTGCGCGGCGTCCGCCTCGCGCAGACCAAGCTGGCGGTCTTTTACCTTGCCGCGGGCGAGGAAGAGAGAGCGCGCATGGTGGCCGAGGACATGTGCGACATGTCCGCAAAAATTAAGGCCTCGATCCGCGAGGAACTCGCGGAGGAGAGTCCGCCTCACTTCTGGGAGGTCGTCGATCGCGGGCGCAACCTGCATTACCTGACCGGCCCGGAGCGTGCGATGCTGGACACCTTCCTCGACTGGCTGCAGGAGTCGCGGGCGTAGTCCGGGCGTGGGGGCCGGGGGCGAGCCCCGATTTCCCGCCTGAACGCCTGGATTTACTCCGTACCCCAGGGGACGTCGCGCGGCCATCATTTGGCGTGTCCCGTCGGGAGAGGAGCGCTGGCATGGCCCTGGCGAGAGTGCTCAGTCGCGCGCAGTGCGGCCTCGACGCGCTGCCCGTCACCGTGGAGGCCTATGTCGGTGGCGGTCTGCCCGGCTTCTCGGTAGTCGGACTGCCCGCGACGGCGGTGCGCGAGAGCCGCGACCGGGTGCGGGCGGCTGTGCTCACTTGCGGGTTCAAATTTCCCGATGGGAAAGTCATCGTCAACCTGGCACCAGCCGACCTGCCAAAAGAGGGTGGCCGCTTCGACCTGCCGATTGCGCTCGGCGTTCTCGCAGCGTCGGGACAGTTACCGCGCAACGGTCTGAAGCACATCGAGTTCGTTGGCGAGCTTTCGCTCAACGGCGACCTGCGTCCCGTCACGGCGGCCCTCTGCGCGGCGCTTGCCGCGGGGCGGGCAGGACGGGCCCTCGTTGTACCCGAGGCCTGTGCCGAAGAAGCCGCGCTCGCGGGCGCCGGTGAGGTGCGCAAGGCGGATCACCTGCTGGCGGTAGCCGGGCATCTGCGCGGCGCACGCCTCCTTGCTGTCGCCGCTTTGCCGACCCGGCCGGCGTATACAGGCAACATCGAGTTCGACCTGGACGAGGTGCGCGGACAGCTTCAGGGCCGTCGACTCCTGGAACTCGCAGCGGCTGGGGGCCATAACCTGCTTTTCATCGGGCCGCCGGGGACAGGCAAGACCATGCTCGCGCGCCGGCTGGCGGGCCTGTTGCCGCCCCTCAGTGCCGAGGCCGCGCTGGAAGTTGCCTCGATTGCGTCTGCGGCCGGACGGCGCTTCCGGGCCGAGGACTGGGGGCGGCGGCCATTCCGGGCGCCGCACCATTCCGCCTCCTCGATCGCGCTGACCGGCGGCGGCTCCAATCCGCGCCCGGGCGAGGTGACGCTCGCGCACCACGGCGTGCTGTTTCTCGACGAGTTTCCGGAATTCAACCGCGCCGCACTCGAGGCCTTGCGCCAGCCACTCGAGGACGGCGAGCTGACCATCAGCCGCGCGGCCGCGCAGCGCACCTTTCCGGCGCGCTTCATGCTCGTGGCCGCAATGAACCCCTGCCCCTGCGGCTATCTCGGCGACCTCAGGGGCAATTGCCGCTGCAGCGCCGATGCGGTGTTGCGCTACCGGACGCGAATTTCCGGGCCGCTGCTCGACCGGATCGACCTGGTCGTGGAGATGCCGCGCCCGGCAGCGCACGACCTGCTCGGACCGCCCGGCGAAGACTCGGCGACAGTGCGCGCACGGGTCCTCGCAGTGCGGCACATGAGCCTTGCGCGGCAGGGATGCGTGAATGCCTTGCTCGCGGGGCGGGCGCTGGACCGCCATTGCATCCTCGGCGCGGCGGAGCGGGCGCTGCTGGCACGCTCTGCGGAGCGGCTCGGCCTGTCGGCACGCGCGCAGACGCGGGTGGTGCGGGTAGCGCGCACCATCGCAGATGCAGACGCCTGTGGCGCAATCGAGGTCAAACACGTGGCCGAGGCGCTGGCGTGCCGCGGAATGCCCGGCGGTCCCTGAGCAAGGACGGCCTTCGCGCCAGGACCAAAGTTTCCTATGCTTAGCTGCATGAAAGCGGTCCTCGTCCACAACCCGTCTGCCGGTCGCGGCGATACCAGTCGCGAGGTGCTGATCGACCTGCTGCACAATGCCGGCTACACGCCGATGTACCAGTCGAGCGATATCGGCGAACTGACCGCGGCGCTCAGCGAGCCGGCGGACGTAGTGGTAATCGCCGGCGGCGACGGCACGGTGTGCAAGGTACTTGCCCAGATGCCGGCTCGTGACGTGCCGGTGGCCATCCTGCCGCTGGGAACCGCGAACAACATCGCCAGCTCCTTCGGCATCGGCGGGCCGATTGCGGAGATCGCCGTGCGCCTGCATACCGCCGAACGGTGCCGGCTCGATATCGGCCAGGCCACCGGCCCTTGGGGGCGGTCGTTGTTCATAGAAGGGGCTGGTCTCGGTGCGCTGGTTCGCCTCGCCGACAGCTTCAGCGGACGGGATGACAAGGGCGAGAAACGCCTGGCCGCCGCGCGCCGTGCCCTGCGCAAGCTTCTCAAGGAGATCGAGCCCGACCGCGTCGAGGTGCTGCTCGATGGCCGGCCGTTGCCGACGCGCCACTTGATGGTCGAGGTGCTCAACATCGCCTACGGTGGCCCGCGGCTGCTGTTTGCGCCGGATGTCGACCCCGGCGACGGGCAGCTCGATGTGCTGTTGCTGGAATCCGAGCGGCGTGACGACATGCGCCAGTGGCTCAAGGAGGAGCCCGTCGGCCGGCCGCCCATGACCCAGCTGCGCGGCCGGAAAATCAGCATCGTCTGGGACGGCACCCCCCTGCATGTCGATGATGACCTGCCCCCTGCGATCGAGGGCCTGGCCGCCGTCGAACTTGAACTCACACCCGAGGCGGCGACCATCCTGGTGCCGGCCGTAGATGGCCAACCTGGGGTGGCGGAATGAAGAAACTGTCGCGCGCCTTGTTGCGGGAACTTGAGCTTGTGGCCGTGGAACTCGCACGGCTCGCCGGCGCCGAGATTCGCACGGCGCTGGGACGCGAGCTGACCATCCGCTACAAGGGCACCGCAACCCGCGGCGGCGCGCAGCATTTCCGTGATCCTGCCTCGGAGGCCGACCAGCATATCGAGGAACTCATCCGTGCGCGGCTCGCGCTGCGCTTCCCGGATCATGGCGTGGTCGGCGAGGAAATGGAGACGGTGACGGGGGATCCGGAAGCGCCCGTCTGGGTTATCGATCCGATCGACGGCACGGCGAATTTCGTCAACGGTCTGCCGCTCTTTTGCGCTTCCATCGGGGTGATGCACGGCGGCTGCCCGGTCGTGGGCGCGCTCTGGTGTTCGACCAGCCATGCCATGCGCACCGGTGTCTATCACTCGCACCAGGGCGGGCGCGTGTGCTTCGACGAGTCGGAAGTCACCTTGCACGAGCATGCTGATCTGCGCCGCTACCTGGCCGGCGAGCCCGACCCGACCATCGGCGAGCAACTGCACTGGGAAGTCAGGAGGACCGGTTCGGCGGCGCTGGAGTGCGCCTTTGTGGCCGCCGGCCTGCTGCGGGTGGCGCGCTTCGAGTCTCCCAATCTCTGGGACGTTGCCGGCGGCCTCGCGCTCGTTCAAGGCGCGAACCGCGAGGCGCGGGAACTGGTCGAGGGACGCTGGCGGCGCCTCGCGCCGATTCCATTCGACGAACTGGGCAGCTGGCGTCGCCCGCTGATCATCGGTGAAGCGAATGCGGTCGCGGCGCTGATCAGCGCGCGCTCCTGACCGCCGGCGGCAGAAAGGCCCGGAGCAGGTTGCTCCGGGCACTTTGTTCAGCGTGTCAGGGGTTATGGCTCAGCTCGGGCATCCGCTTGTAGAGGTACGACCAGCTGTCGTCCAGGGATGTACGGAAATCGGCGCGCATGCGCTCTGCTTCGGCCTCGCCGCGCACCTTGGCAACAACTTCCCAGACTCCCGCGCGGGTGTCGTCCAGCGCGGCAAAGTTCTCGAACGGCGTCACGACGAAGTAGTCGGCGCTGGCCGCGCCCCCGCCCTGCACCTCGTACCAGAAACCACGCGGCTGGCCCTCCGCTTCCGCCATCGCGCCAATCACCTGCTCGATCGTGCGCATCATCAGGCGTGTGTCATCGGCCCTGAAGTTGCTGACCCAGACGAGGTCGCTGACCGGGGCGTTGCGGCTCACGGCCGGCAGCAGCTTGGCGTACGAGCTTGCGCCCTTTTCCGCGTGTACATGGGGCGTGATCTGCTCCGTGACTACGCTCTGACACTTCTGGCCGGCCTCATGGGGTGTGTCCAGGGCGCCCCAATTGCTCAGTCGGAAGGCGACCACGTAGACGTTGCCTTGACCTTGCTGGCGTTGCCAGGTGTTCCATGCGCGCTCGCCATTCTGCGCCAGGTAGCACTCCTTCCATGCGGCGATCCCCGCCTTGAGCTGGTCGT
>CAYWVA010000089.1:0-8654 GCA_964461545.1 uncultured Rhizobiaceae bacterium
GTGCTGCTCGAGCAGGGCGAACGGCTGGCCGGCGGCACCACCAGCGACCTGCATGAGTGGATCCACACCGGATGCCTCTACACCCTGGTGTACGACCGGCTCATGACCATGAAATACATGCTCGGCGCCATCGACGACCTGCTGGAATACTACGGCAGCTTCTCGCGCATGAACCTGGTGCCGACCGAGCGCGGCCTGGACATTGGTGCCGCGGGCTGGTTTGAGCCCAACTATATCCATTTCCGCTACCGCAACCGGCGCTTCAACCCGCTGTGGACCCTGCTCGCCTCGCGCTCACGCTTCCTCATCGAGCGCATCGGCCAGCATGACTGGCTGCGCCGCCGGGCCGGCGTTCTGGACGAATTCCGCCACGGCGGCTGGCCCGCCATCTGCGCCGGTTACTGCGCCCAGATGGCTGAGCGGGACGATTTCTTCGAGGTGCGCAGCACCGACTTCAGCTTCGACAGCCGCATGCTGCTGGAGGATCTGGTGAAAGCGGCCCTGGGCAACGGACTGCAGGTGCGCACCGGCCAGCGGGTGCGTGAGATCCGCAGCCTGGGCGGCGAAAAGCTTGTGGTCACCGAAGCCGGCACTTTCCGCGCCAAACGCCTCGTGCTGTGCGCCGGTGCAGCGGTGGCAGAGTTCGCCCATGCCAAGGTCACTACGACCTATGCCCCCATGGCGGTCATCGGCAATCTTCCGGCCTCGGCGCGTTCGTTCGTCGAGCTCGACCTGAACGTCAGGAACTGCATCAACCTGGTGTTGAAGGACGGCGGCATCGGGCTTGCCGGCGGCATTTCCTTGAAGCGCCAGGCCGACTGCGACGCTTATCTGGACCAGATCCTCGCCCTCCATAAACAACGCCAGCCCTCCTTGACCGTACTGGGGCGTTACACGGGGGTGAAAAGCGAAATCACCTTTCCGCGCCAGGACCGCAACTATTTGTTTCACATCGTGCCTTGCGCCGACAACATGTGGGCGACCATCCCCGGCAAGTTCACCCTGGCATTCAGCCTGGCGCCGGAGTTCTACCGGCGCGTTTACCACGCCAATCCGCGCAAGTTCTTCACCCCGGCCGCAGACATCCGATCTGCCGCGCGGCTGATTGCCGATGTCCGCTGGCGCACCTTGGCGCGCCACGGGGCGCGCGACGGCGAAGCGGCCATGGCGCACTGGCTGGGGCCGCTGCACAGGCCGGGCGATCGCGCGCCGGCCTATGAGCCTGCCGGCGGCTCCTGAACACCGCATTTGAGGGCATGAAATGAAAATTCTGATCACCGGCGCCACCGGCTTTATCGGGGCAGCCGTGGCCCGTGCCCTGCTCGATGCCGGCCACCAGCTTTGCGTCCTGGTGCGGCACGACAGTGACCGGATCAACCTCGATGGGCTCGACGTGGAGCCCGCACCCGGCGATCTGAGGGACGCTGAGTCCTTGCGCCGGGCCATGCAGGGGTGCAGCGGGCTGTTTCACATCGCTGCCGACTACCGCCTGTGGGCCGCCAACCCGAAAGAGATCTACGACACCAATGTCACCGGCACCCGCAACCTGCTTGCCGCTGCCGCCAAGGCCGGGCTTGAGCGCATCGTCTATACCAGCAGCGTGTGCACGCTCGGCCTCAGCCATGACGGGACGCCGGCAGACGAGGACTCGCAAGCCCGCCTAGCCGATCAGGTGTGCGACTACAAGCGCTCCAAGGTGCTGGCCGAACACGAGGTGCGCCGCTTCGTCGACGACGAACGGTTGCCCATCGTCATTGTCCACCCTTCCACGCCGGTCGGCCGCGGCGACATCAAGCCGACGCCGACGGGACGCATGATCCGCGAGGCCGCGCTCGGGCGCATTCCAGCCTATGTCGACACCGGCCTCAACATCGTCCATGTCGACGATGTGGCGGCCGGCCACCTGCTCGCCTTCGACAAGGGCGCGATCGGCGAACGCTATATTCTCGGCGGCACCAATCTCAAGCTCGCCGAGGTGCTGGCCATCATCGCCGACCTCACAGGGCGGCGGCCACCGACCATTCGCCTGCCGCGCAACCTGGTTCTGCCCATCGCCTATGTATCGGAGCTGTGGGCCGGCATGGTCACCGGGCGCGAGCCGCTCACCACGGTGGCGGGCGTGCGCATGGCGCGCCATCGCATGTTCTATTCAAGCGCCAAGGCGGAACGCGAGCTGGGCTATCGGGCGCGGCCGCCCCGCGAAGCTCTGGCCGATGCCGTGAACTGGTTTGTGGCACTCCGGTCCGCCGCCCGCCCCCGGCCGGCGGTCCGCGAGGCGCTGCGCCAGCGCGCCTAGCTCACCCTCGGGATCGCCCCTAGCCGCCACCCTGGCCGCCCCCTATGTTTGCTGCGCCATGGCTCCCTATGCGTCTCCACTGAACGAGTTCGAACGGCGCCGCCACCGGCTCCGCAACACCCTGCATACCTGGCTCATGATCGTCGGTTCGGGCGGCCTTGCGGCGCTCATCTCGTGGATGCTGTTTGGCACCGCCGGAGTGGTATGGGCGGCTGTGCTCACCGGGGTCGGACTGTGGTCGGCGGGAAAAGTATCGCCCAGGCTGGTGCTGGGGCTCTACCGTGCCCGACGCTTGAGCCCCTACGACCTTCCCGAACTTCACCAGATCGTGCGCCAGCTTGCCGCCCGCGCCGGACTGCCCGCCATGCCCCATCTCTACTACGTGCCGAGCCGGGTCATGAACGCCTTCGCCGTGGGACGCCCCGAGGACTCCGCCATTGCCGTTACCGACGGCCTGCTGCGCGGCCTGAGCCTTCGCCAGCTCGCCGGGGTACTTGCCCACGAAGTCAGCCACATTCGCAATGACGACCTGAAAGTGATGGCCTTGGGCGACGTTCTCACCAGGCTCACCAGCATCCTGTCGACGGTTGGTCTTGTGGCTCTGGTCTTTTCGCTTCCGGCGATGATGGCGGCGGGCATGCTGGTGCCATGGGCGGTCATCGCGCTGCTTATCTTTGCACCGACCATCGGCGGTCTGCTGCAGCTTGCCCTGTCGCGGACCCGCGAGTACGACGCCGATCTCGATGCCGCCGGCCTGACCGGCGATCCCGAGGGGCTGGCATCGGCCCTCCTCACCCTTGAACGCCGCCAGGGCCGGCTGTGGGAGGGACTGTTGTTGCCCGGCAGCCGGCTTCCCGACCCGTCGCTCCTGCGCAGCCATCCGAGAACCGAGGACCGGATCGAGCGCCTCATGAGCCTGACGCCGGCGCCCACGCCGGCCATCACCGTGCCGGCCAGCTGGGACGAGCTTGCCGCCGCTGCGCCGCCGCTGCGACGCCCCCGCATCCACTGGCACCGCATGGCCACCTGGTACTGACCGGATGGCTGTGCGCAGCGCTTTGCCCGGTCGACCCGCCGCCGCGCCGGCCTGGCTGAAGGCGGCGCCGGTCATATTCCTGCTTTTGTGGTCGGGCGGCTTTGCGTTCGCCAAGATCGGACTCGAACACGCCCCGCCGATGACCTTCCTGGCCCTGCGCTACTGGTTCGCCCTCGTCGTGCTGCTGGCCGTGCTCATCGTGCTCAGGCCGCCGCTGCCGCGGCGGGCAAGCGACTGGGGCCACCTGGCTGCCATCGGGGTGCTGGTGCAGGGGCTCTATTTCGGCCTGTCCTATTTCGGTTTCTGGCTCGGGGTAACGGCCGGCACCATGGCGCTCATCGTGTCGCTGCAGCCGATCCTGGTGGGGTTGCTGGCGCCGCAGTTCGTTGCCGAGCGCGTCGGCATGGCCCGTTGGCTCGGACTGGTGCTGGGGCTCATCGGCGCCGCCATGGTCATCGTGGCGCGCTCTGAAATCGAAGTGACCTCCGCAGCCGGGCTGTTGTGCGCCGCAGGGGCGCTCTTCGCCATGACGGCCGGCACGCTCTATGAGAAGCGCTTCGGGCTCAATCACCACCCGGTGACCGCCAGCGCTGTTCAGTACCTGGTCGGCTTCCTGCTGGTTTTGCCGGTAGCGCTGGCGGTGGAGCGCATGGAGGTCAACTGGACGCCTGGGTTCGCCGTGGCGCTGGCCTATCTGGTGATCGGCAACTCGCTGATAGCCGTCACCTTGCTGCTGACCATGATCCGCCATGGCGAGGCGGCCAGGGTGTCGGCGCTGTTGTTCATGGTGCCGCCGATGGCCGCCCTCATCGCCTGGGGCCTGATCGGCGAGGCCATGCCGCTGGCCGCCTGGGCCGGGATGGCGGTGGCCGCGGCCGGGGTGGCGTTGGCGACGCGCAAGCTTGCTTCGCTCTAGCCCCTTACCAAACTTTAATGCTTAACGGCGACGGAGCGCCGGGCCCGCATGCGTCGTGGGGATCGGGAATGTCCCAGAAAACAAGAGGTATACGATGCAACGACGCATGAAGTTCTTTGTGGCGCTCGGCGCCGTCAGCCTGTTCGGTCTCGTGGCGGTCGCCGACTCGGCGTTTGCCGATCGAAAGCGCGGCCATCACGGGATGCACAGCGGTTACCACCAAGGCATGATGGCCAGGCACGGCGGCCAGCGCCACGGCACGATGGCCAGACACGGCGGCCAACGTCATGCCACGATGGCAAGGCAGTTCCGCTCTCTTGCGGAGCGCTACGACCTCAACCAGGACGGCGAGATCACCCAGGAAGAGATCGACCAGAACCGCACCCAATGGCATGGTGAGTTCGATGCCGACGGCGAGGGCCTGACGCTCGAGGAGTTCCAGGAACTGTGGCTGCGGGCACGCCACCGCCAGATGGTGCGCGAGTTCCAGCGATTCGACCGCGACGGCGACGGGCGCATCACGCTGGAGGAATACCTGCGGCCGATGGACGACTTCGTCGAGCGCCTTGACCGCACGGGCAGCCAGTCGCTGACCAGGGACGACTTCCGTCACCGCGGCCAGCGCGACCGGCGCAGCCGGACCGAACGCGTCGCCCCGCAGAGTCCCACTCAGCAGCAGCAATAGCAGCCATACGGGCCCAGTGGCGACCTGAGCCCTCGCCCTGAGCCTGCGCTAGCCCTCCGGCGCCACGGTGCCGGCGATCATACGGAGCGCTCCCGTAGGTACGTTGATGAGGAGGCCGCCGAGGGCTGCGGCCTCCTCCTCGACGGCCTGCAGATCTTGCGATGCTCCAGCACCAATTTGAGGACAGAGACAACTGCCGACAACCCGCTTACCATGGAGGTTGTCGATTGATCCTCAGGAGGGGCACCGATGATCGAGGGCAAGAATGGCGGATGGCGCGCAGCACTGGCAATCCTGTTGCTGGGCGCCTGGCTGGGGCCGATCGCGAGTTCCCCGGCAATGGCGCAAGATCGCCTGCTTCAGGAAGTGGTCGAGTTCACCGGGGCGATCGTCTTTCTCGAGCACAAGGTGCCCGGCCTGGTGATCGGGGCGGTGCGCAACGGCGAGCGCACCGTGGCAGGCTTCGGAGAGACCTCGACGGGCTCTGGCATCGCTCCCGATGGCAAGACCACGTTGCGGATCGGGTCGCTCACCAAGACCATGACCGGTGCGGTTCTTGCCTCGCTGGCGGCTGACGGGACGGTGGCGCTCACCGATCCCCTCGAACAGCATCTTGGCTGGAGCACAGTGCCGGCGCGCGACGGCAAGACTGTTCGACTGATTGATCTTGCCACCCATGCTGGCGGTTTTCCCAGGGAGGTGCCCCACGAGCCCGGTCCGCCAGACAACCCGTTTGCGACGATTACCCAGGATGCCTTCATCGCCGCACTGGAGAATGATGCCCTCCTGTTCGCGCCGGGTACTGGTGCCCTTTACTCCAACATGGGCTTCGATCTGCTGGCGGCGGGCCTGTCGGGGGCGGCAGCAAGGCCTTATCCGGACCTGCTCGGCGAACGTGTGACCGGTCCGCTTGGCATGACCGACACCGGCTTCGAGCTCAACCAGGACCAGAAGGCAAGGCTGATGCAGGGCCACGATTTCGCCGGCGAACCGCTGCCCGACGTGCCAACTGCTCCGATGATCGTCGGCTCCGGCGGGCTCTATTCGACGGTCGACGACGTTCTCACCTGGCTCGAATGGCAGCTTGACCGCTATTCGGCAACCGACGCGGAGATGCGCCACATCGGCCAGGCGATCTGGCTGCAGCGCGACAACCTTTCCCCTGCCTTTGGCCTTGACGAGTCGGGGCGTGCCGATGCTTTGGCGCTGGCGTGGATCGTCATGATGCCGGAGGGCGACAGGCCGCTTATCCTCCAGAAGGCCGGCGGTCTCCAGGGCGTATTCTGTTATGCCGCATTCGCGCCAACTCGTGGCATTGGCGCCTTCATCGCCATCAACACCTTTGACCTCGCCGCCGCTCAAAGCATGGCGGATGCCGTCAATGGGATGATTGCGGCGCTGGCGCAAAGGTGATGGAAGGCCGTGCGGTTCGCCGTGACCTCTTGCTCATCGGTTTCCTCGACGCGCCAGCGTGAAGTAGACCACAGCTGCAAAGGAGAGCCAAACCGTCACGAACACTCCGTCATAGCCCAGCTTTCCTGGCGTTTGCAGAAGCGGACCTTCATAGGCGATGACGGGATAGAAATAGTAGATCGCCGACTCAAGGAACGGGCCGACCACAAACATGAGGCCGGCGCCAACGATCAGCGAGAAGGCGAGCCTGTAGTAAGGATCGATGCCGACTTCATGCCGATAAGCCGCGGCAACGCTGAGCATGATCACGCCGACCACCGAATCCCACAGCGAGAAAAAGTCGTTGCCGCGAGTCATCACCACGACACCTGATGTCATCAGCGCCAGCAGGGCGAGCGATATCGGCGATCCCGTGCCCGTTTTCATAAAGCCCCCGCGATTGCGATGAGTTTGGCGAACATGGCATCGTCGAGACCGCGACAGGCGTCCGTCTCGCGGATGCCCCGTTCCAGCAAGTCCGATGTGAAGAGACTGCCGCGCACGCGATTCCCCCGGGGACCCGCCTCATAGTATGGACGAGAGCCGGCACCGCCAAGTCCTATCTGGGTCGTCCATGATAGCGCGACCAGCCCCCTCAACCCAGTCAGGGACCCGAGCGTTGGGCCGACATCGGGCCATACGCCATCCCTGCTGCGGACCATCTGCCCTTTACCCGAGACAGCCCATACGCCAGAAAGCCTCACTGCCCTCCAAACCTGTGGCCTTCAACGTACTTCCATGCTGAGCGACCTGTCCCCAAAACGCATTGCAACCGAAGCGTTCACCGACGCCACTGCGGCGGTCGCCCGCCTCGGGGAGATTTACGACCGCAACACTCGTTTCCTCCGAGATCGGTTCGAGGCGTTCGCCAATGGTGAGGCGCTCACCCAACGGGTTCGCGCCACCTATCCGTTCGTGCGCGTCACCACCTCAAGCCATGTTCGGCTCGATTCACGACTCTCCTATGGCTTTGTCGCCGGGCCGGGCGTGCACGAAACCAGCGTGACGCGGCCCGACCTCTTCCGGAGCTACCTTACGGAACAGATTAGTCTGCTGATCGAAAACCACCGGGTGCCCGTCGAAGTCGGCGAGTCGAACGAGCCGATCCCCGTTCACTTCGCCTATCCTCGCGACATCAACATTGAAGCGGTGCTCTCCGGTGGTGGGAAACCGGCGGTCGACCAGCCGCTGCGCGACGTCTTCGACACGCCCGATCTTGCCGCCATGGACGACTCGATCGCCAACGGAACCATGCAACTGCAGCCTGGCGCATCTGAGCCGCTGGCCTTGTTCCGCGCCGCGCGCGTCGATTACTCGCTGCACCGGCTCTACCACTACACCGGCACCGCCCCGGAGCACTTCCAGAACTTCGTGATCTTCACGAACTATCAGTTCTACGTCGACGTCTTCGCGCGGTTGTGCCACGAGCGCATGGTCGAGGGCCGGTCCGGGGCCGACGCCTTCGTCGAGCCCGGCAACGTGATCACGCGCGATATGCGCTCAGGCGGAGGCACGACCGGAGTGGCGCCCGAGCGCATGCCACAAATGCCCGCCTTTCACCTTGTCGAACCCGGGCATCGGGGCATCAGCCTGATCAACATCGGCACCGGTCCGTCCAATGCCCGTACCATCACCGATCACGTTGCCGTGCTGCGGCCGCACGCTTGGCTGATGCTTGGGCACTGCGCCGGCCTCAGGACCACGCAGAAGCTCGGCGATTATGTCCTCGCGCATGGCTATGTGCGCGAGGATCATGTGCTCGATCAGGAACTGCCGCTATGGGCGCCGATCCCGGCATTGGCCGAGATGCAGGTGGCGCTGGAGCAGGCGGTCGCCGAGGTCACCGGGCTGGCGGGCTTCGAGCTCAAGCGTGTGATGCGCACCGGAACAGTCGCCAGCGTGGACAACCGCAACTGGGAGATTGGCGACCCTGCCATCATTCGGCGCCTGTCGCAGTCGCGCGCTATCGCGCTCGACATGGAGTCGGCCGCGATCGCCGCCAATGGCTTTCGTTTCCGCGTGCCCTATGGGACGCTGCTCTGCGTGTCGGACAAGCCTATTCACGGCGAGATCAAGCTCGCTGGCATGGCCGGCGAATTCTACCGGCAGCGCGTCGGCCAGCATCTCGAGATCGGTTTGCGTGCGCTGGAGAAGCTGAGATCACAGGAATGGGAGCGTTTGCACTCGCGCAAGCTCCGAAGCTTTGCTGAGACCGCATTCCGCTAGCCTCTGTGCCCGCCCTGCCGCAGCCCTACCCACCCCTGCGCAG
>CAYWVA010000090.1:0-8628 GCA_964461545.1 uncultured Rhizobiaceae bacterium
GAACCCACGACATCAAGCTTGGGAAGCTTGCGTTCTACCACTGAACTACGCCCGCTTGCGAAACGGCGAAAATGAGCCGGTTGCCGCGCCTCTGTCAAGCCCGCCGCTGATTGAGGCAGGAAGTTCGGACCGGGTCGGCGAAGTCCGAGGCCGTGAACAGCGACCTCAGCTCCAGCCCGTGCTCGGCGACCGCCTTGCCGGCGCCCTCCTGGCGGTCGACAATGGTCAGCACCCCGGCGATGTCGGCGCCCGCGGCGCGCGCCGCCACCACCGCCTGCAGGATCGAGCCGCCGGTGGTGGTCACGTCCTCGACGATCATCACCCGGCGCCCATGGCGCGCGCTTCCGCCAGGACCAGCCTGGCCAGCAATGCCGCGCCTTCCGGATCCATCATGGTGGGCTTCAGATTGACATAGAAGTTGCTCGTCCTGCCCGAAGTGAGCCGAACGGTGTGGCCCGAGTGGTACGACTTTTCCCGGATGATCGCCCGAAGGCGATCGGTCATGGCGGGAGCGCCGAGCTCGTTGATCATGTTCGGCCTCGTGGTCGCGGTCTCATGTCAATGGGCCTCCTCCCAGTTGCGAGCCGCCCGGGCCTCGACTTTCAGCGGCACCGACAGCGCCACTGCCGGGGCGGGTGCGCCTTCCATCACCTTGATGGCCACGGCCATGACGTCGGCGGCCTCAGCCTCGTCGGCCTCGAACACCAGCTCATCATGGACCTGCAACAGCATCTTGGCCCTGAACCCGGCCGCAGCCAAGGCGGCGGGCATGCGCACCATGGCGCGGCGTATGACGTCGGCAGCCGAGCCCTGGATCGGCGCGTTGATGGCGGCGCGCTCCTGGAACGCCCGCTCCGAAGGGTTCGATGCGGTGATGCGCGGGAAATGGCAGCGCCGACCGAACACCGTCTCGACAAAGCCGTGCTCGCGGGCAAAACGCCGGGTGGCGTCCATGTAGTCGCGGATGCCGGGAAAGCGCTGGAAATAGGTGCGGATGTATTCGCCCGCTTCTTCGCGCGGAATTGCCAGCTGATTGGCAAGGCCAAAGGCCGAGATGCCGTAGATGATGCCGAAGTTGATGGCCTTGGCGCGCCGCCTGACATTGGGGTCCATGCCTTGGATCGGCACGCCGAACATCTCAGACGCGGTCATGGCGTGAATGTCGAGGCCGTCCTCAAAGGCCCGCTTGAGCTGGCCGATGTCGGCCACGTGGGCGAGGATGCGGAGCTCGATCTGGCTGTAGTCGGCCGAGATCAGCACAGCGCCGTTACGCGCCACGAAGGCGCGGCGGATCTTGCGGCCCTCTTCGGTGCGTATGGGGATGTTCTGCAGATTGGGCTCGGTGGAAGCAAGGCGCCCGGTGGAGGTGGCGGCCAGCACATAGCAGGTGTGGACACGCCCGGTCTGCGCGTTGACATGGCCGGGAAGCGCGTCGGTATAGGTCGATTTGAGCTTGGTGAGCTGGCGCCACTCGAGAATCTTGGCGGCGAGCGGCAGCCCTTGCGCCGCCATGACGTCGAGCACGTCGGAATCGGTGCTCCAGGCGCCCGTCGCGGTCTTCTTGCCACCGGCCAGCCCGAGGCGGCCGAACAGCACTTCGCCAAGCTGCTTGGTCGAGCCGATGTTGAAGCGGCCGCCGGCCAGTTCCCAGATCTCCGACTCGATGGCCCCGGCAGCCTGGGCGAACTCGCCCGACAGCCGCGACAGCACCGTCCGGTCGACCTCGATGCCTTCCCGCTCCATGGCAGCAATCACCGGCACCAGCGGCCGCTCAAGCGTCTCGTAGACCGTCACCTTGCGCTCAGCCAGCAGCCGGGGTTTGAGCACATGCCATAGCCGGAGCGTCACGTCGGCGTCTTCGGCGGCATAGGGCGTGGCCCGGTCGATGGGGACAAGATCGAAAGTGACCGCGGCGCGGCCGCTGCCCGCGACCTCCTTGAACGATATCGGCCGGTGGCCGAGATGAAGCGCCGACAGATCGTCCATGTTGTGGGCGGTGAGCCCGGATTCGACCGCATAGGAGATGAGTCGGGTATCGTCGATCGGGGCAACAGTGATGCCGCGGCGGGCGAACTGCTGCACATCGAACTTCATGTTGTGGCCGATCTTCAAGGTCGCGGGGTCCTCAAGCATGGGCTTCAGCGCCTCGAGCACCGCTTGGCTCGGCAATTGCGGCGAGATAGCGCCGCTGAAATCGAGGCCTTCCGCTGGCCGGTGCCTGAGCGGGATATAACAGGCCTTGCCCGGGGCCAGCGCCAGCGAGATGCCGACAAGCTCGGCGCTCATCGGGTCGAGCGAGTCGGTTTCGGTGTCGACCGCCACATGGCCCTGCTCGCCGGCGGCGGCGATCCAGCCCTCGAGCTCGGCCATGTCGGTCACGGTCACATAGGCCTTGTAGTCGATCGGCGCCTTGAGCCAGGCTTGCGCCGCCTGCTCGATGGCCGCCGTTTCGGGTGCATCGGCAGCCCGCGCTTCGGCCAGTCCGTTTGCGCCGGCAGGCACCAGTTCATCGGCTTCCGGCGGCCAGCCCACGACGACGACCGGCGCCGGCTCGACGGCGGCTGCCTCGACGCCGACTTCCGCCGCGATGCGCCGCGTCAGGGTGGTGAACTCCATCGCCTTGAGGAAGCCGACCAGCGCATTGGGATCGGGCGGCCTGACGCCCAGGGTGTCGATCGGGTGCTCGAGCGGCACGTCGTCCCTCAGCCGCACCAGCTCACGCGACAGGCGCGCCGCGTCGGCGTGAGCGATCAGGTTCTCGCGCCGCTTCGGCTGCCTGATCTCGTGGGCGCGGGCCAGCAGGGTCTCCAGGTCGCCGTACTCCTGGATGAGCTGGGCGCCGGTCTTGACGCCGATGCCGGGGACGCCCGGAATGTTGTCGACGGCATCGCCGGCCAGGGCCTGGACCTCGATCATCTTGTTTGGCGGCACGCCGAACTTCTCGATCACTTCGGCCTCGCCGATCTTGCAGTCCTTCATGGTGTCGTAAAGCACCACGTCGTCATGGACGAGCTGCATCAGATCCTTGTCGGACGAGACAATGCGCACCTTTGCCCCGGCCTCGACGGCCTGGCGGGCGTAGGTTGCGATGAGGTCGTCGGCCTCGTAGGTGTCCTGCTCGACGCAGGCCACCTCGAAGGCGGCAACGGCCTGGCGGATGAGCCCGAACTGCGGGATGAGATCGGCCGGGGCCGGCGGGCGCTGGGCCTTGTATGCGGGATACATGGCGGTGCGGAATGAGCGCTCCGACTTGTCGAAAACCACCGCCAGATGGGTCGGCGCCTCGCCGGCATTGGTCTCGCGCAAAAGCTTGTTGAGCATGGCGCAGAACCCGTGCACGGCACCGACCGGCAGACCGTCGGACCGGCGAGTCAGCGGCGGCAAGGCGTGGTAGGCGCGGAAGATATAGCCCGAGCCGTCGATCAGATAGACGTAGTCGCCGGGCTTGACCGGCCGGATGGTGGTTGCCATGGCGCCCTATATGCCACCCGCGCGCGGTCCACGCCACCGTCCATGAAAACTGTCATGGCCCGGCCTGATCGGGAAACCGAGTAAACAGGGCAGCGGCTGTATTTACTAATCCCCCGGTCTCGCCTGCGGCTCGCCGGCGGATGACAGCTTGGCTAAAGTTACTTGAACTCGCGCACCGCGTGGAAGTGAATGTCCGGCCATTCCTTCTGTGCCCGCTCCAGCAGCCACGGGCTGCGGGCGAAGAACACCGGCGCCCCGTAGCGGTCGTCGGCCATGGCGGCACGGTTGGCGGCGATGAAGCGGGCCAGGACGGCGGGATCATCGGCGGTGACCCAGCGGGCCATCTGGTAGGAGGTCTCTTCAAAGCGCGCCGCAACGCCGTATTCCTTGTCCAGCCGCGCCGCCAGCACGTCGAGCTGCAGCGGCCCCACCACGCCGACCAGCCGGCCGGCGCCGCTCAGCGGCTGGAACACCTGGGTGACGCCTTCCTCGGCCAGATCGCTCAGCGCCCGCACCAGCTGCTTGGCCTTCATGGCGTCCGGCAAAGTCACCCGCCGAATGATCTCAGGGGCGAAGTTGGGGATGCCGGAAAACTTGATCCGGCCGCCTTCGCTCAGACTGTCGCCGACGCTCAACAGTCCGTGATTGGGGATGCCGATGACGTCGCCCGCCACCGCCTCATCGGCCGTCTCGCGCTCCTGGGCAAAGAACAGCACCGGGTTGGCAATGGCGATGTCGCGCCCGATGCGGGAATGATGCAGCTTCATGCCGCGACGAAACGTTCCCGAGCACAGGCGGACAAAGGCGATGCGATCGCGATGGTTGGGATCCATGTTGGCCTGGACCTTGAACACGAAGCCGCTCACCTCATCGGTTGCCGGCAACACCGGCCCAGGCGATGCGGGTTGCGCACGCGGCGGCGGCGCCCAGGCGGCGACGGCATCGAGAAGCTCAGCCACGCACACGTCCTTCAGTGCCGAGCCGAAGAACACAGGCGACAGGTGGCCGCCGCGATAGGCCTCGAGATCGAACTGCGGCAGCCCCGAGCGGGCGATGTCAAGTGTCTCCAATGCCGGGCCGACGATGCGGTCGGCAAGCAGAGCGGCATGGGGTCGGATGAGATCGACCGGCCCCGCATCGCGGAGGGACTTGTGAGCCCCGATAATCCGCCCGCTGCGGAGATCGAGACAGCCGCGAAAGTCGACGCCCATGCCGAGCGGCCAGGTCACCGGGGTCACGTCGAGCGCCAGCGTTTCGGCAATCTCGTCGAGCAAGGACAGTGGGTCGCGGCCCTCGCGATCAACCTTGTTGATGAAGGTGATGATGGGGATGTCGCGCAGGCGGCAGACCTCGAACAGCTTCAGAGTCTGGGCCTCGATGCCCTTGGCGGCGTCAATCACCATGATGGCCGAGTCGACGGCGGTCAGCGTGCGGTAGGTGTCCTCGCTGAAATCGGAGTGGCCGGGCGTATCGAGCAGATTGAATGTGAGGCCGTCGCGCTCGAAGGTCAGGACCGAGCTTGTGACCGAAATGCCGCGCTTCTGCTCAATCTCCATCCAGTCGGAGCGGGTGCGGCGGCGCTCGCCGCGCGCCTTGACCTGTCCGGCCAGCCGAATGGCGCCGCTGGCCAGCAACAGCCGTTCGGTGAGCGTCGTCTTTCCGGCGTCGGGATGGGAGATGATGGCGAATGTTCGCCGCGTCTCGTACGGGGCAAAGCCGGGGCGGGGTGTCGGCCGGTCGCTTGGCGAATGGGGGGTCAGTGCCCCGTCGAGCAGCGTCATGTGGCGGTTTTCCGAATCGTTGTGTGTCGCTTCGTCCTGAGGCAAGACCCGAAAACGCTAAGATCGCGTTCACTGAAGCGGAAGCGCTTCAGCGCCAAACGCCCGGGAGCACCTCAATCGGAGATGTTCGGAATATAGGGAGTTCAGGGCAGCTTTTGTAGTCGGCAGGTGCCAGCCTTCGCAGGCACGACTAGGAGGGTGGGGTTGCGGTCCGGACTGATCGAATCCGGCTTCAGTCTTCGAGGCCGTCGCTGGCGATTGCCGATCCCGCTACGTGGGCCACCAGTTTTGGATGGACGCCGATGTGATAGGCCACGACCAGAACCGGAAAGATCAGCCATGCGATGGCTCCGACCAGCGGATGGTGGAGATAGGCGGTGGCGATGGCGGCAATCGTCGCGGTCAAACCGGCCGCCAGATAAAACAGCGCCCGGTAGCTGAAGGCGGCCGCCTTGCGGCTGGCATACAGTGGCACGCTCCTGGCGAGATACGCCGCGTTTGCCGTCATCGCCATGGTATTGAGCAACATAATCCCCGTGAAGGCGATTACCGCGCCGGGACGCATTGGAAAATCGCCGAGGAGGGCCGAGGCAAAAGGAATGAGCGAGATGCATGCGAGTTGCACCAGGGTGGCCAGGATGAACCCTGTGTCACAGCCTCGCATGTGGGCAAAGATGAGGTGCTGCTCGTGCCAGATGACAGCGATGAAGACGAAGCTGATGATCCAGCCGACGAAATGAGGCAGCTGCTCGACCAGGTGCGCCAGCACGCCCGTGTTTTCCATCACCTCCGGAATCTTCAGTTCCAGCACCAGCAGCGTCAAGGCTATGGCAATCACGCCGTCGGACAGCGCGCCCAGGCGTTCGAGGCCGAATATCTGGGGCTCACCTCTGTCCATGCCAATCCGATACCGTGGGCTCCGCGATGGCGAAATGTCTCACAGAGCGATAATGGCCACAACAGGACAGATGCCGTGAGGGTGATGGATCGCCAATCGGCGGGCATTCGAGCAGATTTTCTCTAAAACGATCACAGTTCCTGCAATCTTTCACAAACCGTCACTTCCAATTAATGATGAATAACCCCTCAAATAACGGTAGGGAATGATGGGTCACATGGTTATCGGAATCCTACGTAAGGGAAAGACAATGAACCACCGTGTCGAGTTCACCTGGAAGAGCTTAGCCGAAGCTTCAGAGGAGGCAACCCGTAAGTTCACTTGGGTCGCTGTCGGCTTGTTTTTGGCTTGCGGCTTTCTGACCTATTACCTGGTCAACACGCATGTCCGCTATAACGAGACGTGCGAGTATATCAGCGCAAATGCTCCGGCTGTGGCTGTTCAGCGAAATCACGAGGAGGCGGAGTTCGCCCGCAGCCTGCTGCAAAGGTTCTGCACCTAAGCCGCTGCCGGTCGCCGGCGGTGCATCTCCACCACGTCTAGGAAATCGTTGATTTTCCCACCGTCCTCAAATCTTGCGTGGGCCACGAACTCGAAATCGGCAACGACGCTGACCCCCAGCCCCTGTCCGACCGCCTTCCACACACCCCTCCCGGCATAGGCTTTGTGGCGGTGCCAGCCGCCTGAATGGCCTGTATTGCGCCGCCCGGCGATCGAGTCCGGGTGGCATTTGTCGGCATCTCGATCTACACCTGGGATGTGGCCTTCCGTGCGGCGGCCGTTGTCGGCTTTTTCAGGCTGGCGGCGCCTCCTCAATCGCCCGGCCGCAACTGAACTGGAGTTGACAGACCATGGACACCGCACGCGCAGCCGTTCGCGTCAACGGCCGGGAATATCGCTGGCCGCAGGTGCCCACCGTCGTCATCTGCTGCGACGGATCGGAGCCGGCCTATATGGACGAGGCCATGGCGCGCCGTCTGATGCCCAATCTCGTGCGCATCATGGCCAAGGGCAAGAGTTTGACCGCGGCAAGCGTCATTCCGAGCTTCACCAACCCCAACAACCTGTCGATCGTCACCGGAGCGCCGCCGGCGGTGCACGGCATCTGCGGCAACTACTTCTTCGACCGCGAAAGCGGCGAGGAAGTGTTGATGAACGATCCGAAGTTCCTGCGTGCGCCGACCATCTTCGAGGCCTTCCAGACGGCCGGCGCCAGGGTCGCGGTGGTGACCGCCAAGGACAAGCTCAGGGGGCTGCTCGGCAACAAGCTCAAGTTCGACGGCACGGCGGTCAGCTTCTCTTCGGAGAAGGCCGATCAGTGCACTCTTGCCGACCACGGCATCGAGAATGTGCTCGACCTGGTCGCCATGCCGCTCCCCGATGTCTACTCCCTCGAGCTGTCGGAATTCGTCTTCGCAGCCGGGGTCAAGCTGCTGCAGCATTTCAAGCCGGACCTCATGTACCTGTCGACGACCGACTACATTCAGCACAAATTTGCCCCCGGCACCGACGGCGCCAATGCCTTCTATGCCATGATGGACCGCTACCTCGGGGAACTCGACCGGACCGGTGTGGTGGTCGTCCTCACCGCCGATCACGGCATGAAGCCCAAGCACGGCGCCGATGGTGAGCCGGACGTGTTCTATCTCCAGGACTTCCTCGACGGCCTCCTGGGCAAGGATGCTGCCCGGGTCATCCTGCCCATCACCGATCCTTACGTCGTCCATCATGGCGCCCTCGGCTCGTTTGCCACCGCCTATCTGCCGAACGGCGCCAAGCCCGGTGAGGTGATTGCGCGCATCGCGGCTGAGCCGGGGATGCACGAAGTGCTGGGGCGCGATGACGCCTGCGCCCGCTATCAGCTGCCGCCCGACCGGATCGGCGATATCGTCGTGGTGTCGCGCGACACCAAGGTGATTGGCACCAGCGCCCATCGTCACGACCTTGCCGCGTTGAGCGAGCCGTTGCGCTCCCATGGCGGCATTACCGAACAGGTCGTGCCGATGATCGTCAACCGCAAGCTCAAGGACGTGCCGGCAGAGCTGCACAACTATGACGCCTTCGCCATCGGCCTCAATCATCTGGCCGAAATGGGCGATCTTTAGGAGGGACGGCCATGAATGTGATCGAACAGAGCCGGCGGTTGCGCTCCGAAGCCATGCGCATCGCCGGCAAGCAGGTGCATGCCGAGGAGGTCATCGAGGTTCATTATCCCTATACGGGCGAGGCGATCGGCACCGTGCCGGCAGGAAGGCCGGAGCACGTCCGGGACGCCTTCGCGACCGCCGCGGCCTATCGCTCCAGGCTCACCCGCTACGAGCGCCAGCAGATCCTGTTCAAGGCCGCAGAGCTGATTCGCGACCGTAAGGACGCGCTGTCGGATCTCATCACCCTGGAGCTCGGCATCTCCAAGAAGGACTCCCTGTACGAGTGCGGCCGCGCCTATGACGTGTTCTCGCTCGCCGGCCAGATCGCCAT
>CAYWVA010000091.1:0-8572 GCA_964461545.1 uncultured Rhizobiaceae bacterium
CCTCGTCGGCTCGATTCCCATCGGTTCGCTGCGCCTGCTGCGCCTGCTGCGGATCCTCTCGCTGCTGGTGCGCCTGCAAAAAATGGGCGTCATCGACCTGACTGGAACACGGCCATACCGCTTCTTCATGTTCTACTTCAACGTATTCATCGACGAAGTGTCCGACCGGGTGATCGTCCGGACCCTGGATGACCTGCGGCGCGAGGTGGAAGACGACACCCCGATCGGACGCAAGATCATCGACGACGTCATCGCACCGCAACGGGAGGCGTTGATCAGGCATGCCTCCCAACGCGTTGGGCTGATCGCGCAGCGCAGTTACCAGCACCACCAGCAGACGATCAGGGAATACGTCGAGACCGTGATTTCCGAGGCGGTGGCCACTAACGACGGAATCCGCAACCTTGCGCGTGTGCCTGTCGTCGGCAAGGCGGTGGTCAATACCCTGCGCCAGTCAATCAACGATATCGTCTACCAGATCTTTGATCGCACCATGCGGGACTTGAGCGCCGCGGAGAACAACCGGCTGGTGGATGAAACGGTCACGGTCGCAATCGACGCGCTGTTGGAGGATCACCCGCAGCTTGGCAAGATCGGCGCGCAACTCACGCTCGAGGCCATCGAGCTCATCAAGCAGCGGGTCCGTGTGCAGCACTGGAAGGAGGCGTTGCGCCGGCAGCGCGAAGAACAGGCCCGCCTGGCGTAATCGCCACGGGCGGAGGGCTAGGCGACTGCGGTGCTGCGCAGCGTGTCGGGGGCGAACCTTGTCGCCAGGGTGGTCCCGATCCAGTCACGGTGCCGTCGCTCATCGGCGAGCGCTCTGTGGAGCAAATCGTGAACATCCTCGGGGAAGCCCTCCCGGACGACGTCCTCGTACAGGCTGTTGGTGTGTTCCTCGTTGTCCTTCATGGCCCTGAGGATGGCCTCATCACCGCCGAGACCCGTGATCACCATCTGCCCCCGGGCCAGGATTTCCCTGGCATCGGCGCGGCATGGCGGGACGCCACCGGCGCGATGTATCACATCACTGAAAGTTCGCACGTGGCGCTTGTGATCGGCCATGAACTCCTGCAGGGCTGCCTTGCACAGGGGATCATCGAGCCGCTCGACGGCAGCCCGGTATGCCGCAATCGCGTCGAAATCAAGCTCGATGAGATCGCCGAGTTTTGCGAGCAGCGTTTCCAGTGTCCGTTCGTTTCGCATCGTGATTATCCTCTGCAGGGAGACCGTATCCCTACGAACGCGTGCCCCGGACGAAGTGCAGGCCCATGGTTTACTTTGCGCGCCGTTACACGGCATTTCAGTGCGTTAACAAACAAAAATTTGAACGGACTTCTGCTTAAATGACTTCATCCCCGTCCTGGCCGGGAGCCGCATGGCTGCGAATAGTGCTGCGAGTCTCGAAGAGCTTCTCGACCAAATCGACGAGGCCAAGGGCGAACGCGACGAGATCAGTGTTGGCAGGATATTCAAGGCGGCCGGGGAACGTTCCTTCGGGCCGCTGCTGCTGGTGCCCGGCCTCATCGGCGTTTCTCCCTTGAGCGGCATTCCCGGCATGCCGAGCTTGATCGGCCTCATGGTGGCCTTGATCACCGCCCAGATCCTCATCGGTCGTGACGAGGTATGGCTGCCTCAATGGCTGTTGCGTCGCTCGGTTTCCCGCCGCCGTTTCGAAAAAGCGATGCGGATGTTGCGCAAGGTCGCCCGGTTCATCGACCGGCTGATCAAGTCTCGACTCGAGTTCTTTACGGGCAACGCGGCAAAATACGTCATCGCCGCCTGTTGCCTGCTGGTTTCGCTTGCCGCCCCGGTCATGGAAGTCGTGCCCTTTGCGATCACTGGCGTGGGTGCGGCGGTCAGCGCCTTCGGCCTCGCGTTACTGGCCCGCGACGGCCTGCTCGCCCTGCTGGCGTTCGGCTTTTGTATCGTCGCGGTGGCCGCCACCGTCATGGGACTCTCCTAGGAGAATCAAAGCTCGAAGCGACGAGGCGTACTCGCAACTGCTGCGGGTCGATCCGATGCGCATCATTAACGCCGTAGTCACTGCAGTCGCTTTCATCGGCGCAGGCTCCATTATCCAGCACGCGCGCCGAGACGCTGTGCTCGGGCTCACCACCGCGGCCTCTATGCTGTTTACGGCCTCCATAGGGATCGCCGTCGGCTTGCGCCAATACCTGCTGGCGGTCGGTGTCACCCTGCTCGCGCTGCTGATCCTGCGCGTGTTGTCGGGGCCCAGCGGTGACAACCGCTGAGCCCCGTCGGTCCTTAATTCCGCGCCTTCAGCATCTCGTCGCGCGCTTGTTCGGCACGCGAGGCGCCGATCGCCGTCTCGACATTCCTGACCTCTTCCGGCGGCGGCAGCACCGCCGGCAAACCGAGCGAATCGATCCAAAGCTCGCGCGTCCACCCGGCGGAATGGTACAGGTGATGGTCTTCTTCTTCCTCGACCGCCTCGTAGGCAGCCTTCAGGACGGACGTTTCCTCGCCCTGGCCGTGTTCGACGAGCAGGCCGATCAGCTCCCAGTTCTGGTGGTCCTTGGTTTCGGCCAGCACGACACATTCGCCGGCAACCAGTTGCGCCATCGCGGCGTTGCCCTGCTTCTTGGCCATTTCCATCGACTCGACCAGCGACTTGCCCAGATGAGCCACCACTTCGCGGCCCGGGGTGATGGTCTCCGGATTGAGCCCGAGTTCCTCAAAGACGTTCAGGAGGATCGTTTCATGGTTGCGGGTCTGCTCGAGGTATTCCTGCAACTCCTCCTTGAACTCGTCGTCGATCGCGCAGCTGATCGCCGTCTCGTAGACTTCGATGCCGCCGCGCTCGGTTTCCAGCGCCTGGTAGAGCAGCTCGTGGAGCTGCTTCTTATCGTACGGTTTCTTCTTGGCCATAATTCGGTCCCCGCTTAGGGTGGTGTGGGTGGTGGTGTGGATGAAATCCAGTGGCGGAGACTTTAGGCCGACGCCAGGGATTAATCGGTGCATGAACGCACATAGATTTGGCATTTTCCGGCGTATCCTTTGCGCGCAGCGATGACGCGGTTGAAATGCCATGGACCATGACCGGACAACGCTCGTGTATGTCTGGGACACCATGCCGGGCCTCAGGCGGCGTCGTTGCGGCGGAGGATTCAGTTATTTCGCCGCAGATGGCGCGTTGTTGCGCTGCGCCGAGGAGCGTGCCCGCATCCAGTCGCTCGGAATTCCGCCGGCCTGGACAGACGTATGGATCTGCGCCGATGCGCAGGGCCATATTCAGGCAACCGGCCGCGATGCCGCCGGGCGCAAGCAATATCGTTACCACCCGTTGTGGCGCAAGCGGCGGGATGAGCAAAAGTACCACCAGCTCTGCAACTTCGGCCGCGCGCTGCCGCGGCTGCGCCGGAGGGTCCGCCGGGATCTCGATGGCGAGCCGGGCACGCTTGATTTCAGCATTGCCGCGATCGTGAGACTGCTGGACGAAGCGCACCTGCGGATCGGCAGCCGTCCGGCAGCCTCCAATGGCACGTACGGAGCCACCACACTGCGACGTCGCCACGTAAATCTCGAGGAGGACGGCACAATTCGGCTGCAATTCCGGGCCAAGGGCGGCAAACGCGTCCGGCGCACCCTGCGCGACCGGGGTCTGCACCGAGTCCTGCAGGCCATTGACGATCTTCCCGGCGCCCAGCTGTTCACATGGATCGACGAGGCGGGCGAGCCGCGTCCCATTACGGCGCAGCACGTAAACAGCTACCTGGCGAAGACCATCGAAATGGAGGGAGTGACCGCCAAGACCTTTCGCACCTGGGCAGGCTCGGTAGCCGCCCTCGGGCTTGCGTTGGAAACCGAAACGGCCCTGACCATCAAGGGCTTGTCCGAAGCGGCCGCACGACGCCTGCATAACACGCCGACCATCTGCAGGAATTCATATATCCATCCCGCCGTGCTCGATTTCGTAGCCCTTTCTGACCAAGAACTTTCAGCGTGGCGGGTCGAACAGGCGCCTGAAGGGCCCCGGGGGTTGCGCGTCGCGGAGCGCAGGCTGCTACAGCTGCTGGAGCAGGCCGCCCCGCCCGTGCGCCGGAACGCGGCGAACGGCAAAATCCCCTCCTAGTATCTGCTTGTCAGCCGGGGCGCACCGCGGCTTTCACCGGCGAGGAATGCCCGGACTGGGCCGGGCAGCAGGAGGGCGAGGGTTTCTCGGTACAAGGCAACCGGCTCGCAGGGCCCGCGGTCGTAAAGGCCGCTGTCGAGGCGTTCCGGGAAAGCGAGGGCCGGGACCTGGCCGGGCGACTGGTCGTAGCGCTCGAGGCGGGCGACGCCCAGGGCGGCGACACCAAGGGTGAGGAGTCTGCCACGCTCTATGTCGTGGAGAAATCCTGCCGGGGGCTCCAGGGAAAAAAGCGTCTAGCGCTCGCTTCAGTTCAGTACGAGCGTTCTTATCGGCATCCAGATGGCCATGCCGATCATCATCAGGTTCTCTGTAAGCGACACGAAACCAAGCGGCACCTTAGCTCTTGCCGCCGACACAAGCACACTTGAGTTCGCGCCTGTCGACGTAAACCGCCTTGAATACCGAGACCGCGCCGACTGTCCCGATGAAAAGCGCCAGCGGTGCAGCCAGCCAGATCACGTCAGTTCCCATGGGCGATGGCGAGGGAACCCTCAGGCGCTGATGTGTCCCCCGCCGTTGACATGAATGATCTGTCCGGTGACGAAAGAAGCATCCGCGCTGGCCAGGAACACGTAGGCTGGTGCCACCTCCGCCGGCTGGCCCGGCCGCTTCATGAGCGTGTTGCCGCCGAACTTCTCCACGTCTTCCTTATCGAAGGAAGCCGGGATCAACGGCGTCCAGATCGGTCCGGGGGCGACCGCGTTCACCCGGATGCCCCGCTCGGCCAGCACCTGTGCGTAGGAGAAAGTCATGGCCTGGATGGCGCCCTTGGTGGCGGAATAGTCGAGCAGCGTCTGGTGGCCCCGCGTGCCGGTCACCGAGCCCGTGTTGATGATGCATGCGTCCTCGCCCAGGTGCGGCAAGGCCGCACGGATCATGCCGAAGTACGCGAACACGTTGGTGCGGAAGGTGCGCTCCACTTGCTCCGGATCAAGCGCTTCGGGGTCTTCGACGGGGTGCTGCTCGGCCGCATTGTTGACCAGGATGTCCAGGCCGCCCAGGGCATCGACGGCCTTTTTTACCGCCGCGTCACACTGTTCGTCGGCACCCAGGTCCCCGGCAATGCCCACGCAGCGCCGGCCCTCCGCCTCCACCAGTTTCTGCGTCTGCCTGGCATCGTCGCTTTCTTCCAGGTAGGCAATCGCGACGTCCGCGCCCTCGCGCGCAAAATGCACCGCCACGGCCCGTCCGATGCCGCTGTCGCCGCCCGTCACCAGTGCCACGCGCCCTTCCAGCTTGCCGCTGCCACGGTAGTCGTCCCGAATGATGATCGGCTCCGGATGCATTTTGCTCTCCCGGCCAGGTTGCCGGCGCTGGGTCTGGCCGGGTTGCGTGCCTTGTGGAATCTGGTCCGACATGGGGTAGTTCCTCACTGTGGTTGAGACCTGGCACTACAACCGTGCCACTGCCGCGGGAGGGTATCTGTCTGATCGGCCACGCATACGTGCTGGAGGGTGCCCTTAGCGCCGGTCCAGCACCGCAAACAGCTGCCCTGCGCCATCGGGTTTTATGGGATCGTGATAAAGCGCTGCCAGCGAAAAAGCAGCGGGCGGGTCGAAGCCGGCGCCGACTGTCAGCGTGTCGAACTCATCGCCGCCCAGCAGCAGCTGCACCAGGGTGAGATACAGGCGATCGAGACACCCCGCCCGAAGCAGCGCGCTATGCACGCGTGGACCCGCGACCGAACATACTGTACGGCATTCCGGACCGAGCACATTGATTAGCAGCCGGCCTTCAATCGTCGGCCCGCCGCAGGTGATAACGCGGTAGCCCTTCAACTCCGCGTCTTTTCGTTCGGCTCCCGCGACAGTGATCACCGTGATCTCGCCGAGCTCGGCCGCCAGCCGGGCACGCTCTGGCAAGTCGAGGTCACCGCTGATCGCGGCAATCCTCGGATGCGGTGGCAGCTTGCGTCGCGTCCGCCATTGCACGAGCTCCTCAGCCCAGTCTCCGAAATTGAGCATCCCGGCTCCCCGCCCGGCTGCCGCTGCGTTGAGATGACGCGACGTCGTAAGCACCACGTCGGCTTGCGCCGTCAGCTCGTGATAAAGGCGCAGATCATGAGGGTTGGTACAGGCGGGCGGCACTTCCCGGTATCCGTGCAGGTTCTGCCGCGAGATCCTGCCATCGAGCGTACTGATAAAATTCGTGTAGACGAACGGCTGTCCAAGGCGACCTCGCAAGTGAAGCTCATGGCCAAGGAAAAGCCCATCGAGCATGCAGGGCGCGGGATCCGGATACAGGCGACTGAGCGTAGGCGCCGCCACTGGTGGCCTGCTGTTCATTGGTCCTCCCTGGGGCGCAGGCGAGTACCTTCGAAGTAGGGCTGCAGGGCCTCACCAAAAGCGTTGCGGAGGATGCCGACAATCGCGTCGAAAGTGTCCGTTTCCGGGTCATCGATCCGGCCGTGGATCTCGATGCGGGTGCCGAACTGGTCGGCCGGACGATTGGTGAGCATGCTGGTTACGCCTTCTGCCAGCGCTTCCCACGCGACCTCCAGCAGGTTTTTGTCTGACTCCTCGACATCGCTCTCCCAGCTGAAAATCTGCATGTCCTGGAATAGCGGCTTGGCGTAACCGGAAAGCTCCCCTTCGGTGGCCTCGAGTTCCATGACGAATTCGCCGTTGCCGGATTCAAAATCCAGGCTGGCATAGGCCTTGGCAAGGTCGTTGAGCCGGATCAGGTCGATCTCGAGGATTCGCAACGCAAGGCGAAATTCGTCCAGGTGGCCGAAAGGATCGAAGCTGGCCTCACTTTCCAGTTGCCCGCTGTCGAACACTATCGCCGTGGCGTCCATCTCGGCAATGCGCCGACCCTCGGCGTCGCGCACATTGGTGAGGTTCCGGAGCACCGCATTCACACTCGTCGCCTCCAGGTCTACGGGAGGATCCGACACGAAATTGTGGAAAACCACGATGCCGTTACGCACTTCGACAACATCGATGCGCGTCGGCACCAGGGCTTCCAGGCGTTCTCGCCAGTTGACGCCCGCACCAGACTGGCTGTCGGCCTCTTCCTGTCCATCGACGAAGTGCACTTCAGGCTCTTCGAAGTGAGCGTCTGCGACGATGCGGCCGCGAAAAAGGTCCCGCCAGCTCAGAGAAATGTTGACTACCGGCGCAATCAAGAGCGGCACGGGCACCGCGCCGCTATGCTTCTCGATAACCAGCTCGCGCAGGGTATAGGCGCCGCGCCAGATTGCCAGGTCCACCTCCTCGAGGCGGCCGCTGTATTCGCCCATCTCGGCCAGTCGGGAATTGAGTTCGCGCTCCACGATCGAAGGCAAAGCGACCCGCAAGGCGACCAGCCCCGCGACGAGCACAAGCAATGCAACTACGATGATACGGGGTGTTCTCATGGCCCCGCGGAATGATGTCACCCGGTGCCCCCGGAAAACCGTTCGAAATCACACGCAGAACCAGGAGACTCAGCCGTTTGGCGGCTCCGGCACCGGGTCCTGGGGCTCTTCCGGCGCGTCTTCGGTGGGCGGTTCCACGGGCGCGTCCGGTACAGCGTCCAGCACTTCTTCAAGGGCCGGGGTGTCCCAGGCATCGTCCAGGGCCGGCGTGTCCCGGCCGTCGTCCACGGCCTGGGGCGGGTCTAGCGGCGCGACATCCGGCATGATATCGACACCCGGCAGCCCGGGGCGCTCCTCCAGCTCGGGCCATGTACCCAGCAGGTGCTTGCGCAGGAACAATACGACGGCGTTATTGTACTGGTCGCGATTAACTTTCTTGCGAAAGCCATGCCCTTCATCTCTTGCAAGGAAATACCACACCTCGCCGTTGTGTTCGCGAATTGTCCGCACCATCTGGTCGGCTTCGGACTGCGGCACGCGCGGATCGTTCGCGCCCTGGGCGATGAACAAGGGACGGCGGATGCGGTGCGCGTGAGTCGTCGGCGAGATGGATTCCAGGAAGGCGCGCATTTCCGGGTCCCGTTCGTCCCCATATTCCTCGCGCCGCAGGAAACGCCGGTAATCACGCGTGCTCTCCAGGAAAGTGACGAAGTTGCTGATGCCGACCACGTTGACGCCGGCGCGCAGCCGTTCGCCGAAATGAATCAGCGACGCCATCACCATGTAGCCGCCATAGGAGCCGCCGATGATGCCGACGCGGTCGACGTCCAGCTCCGGCTGCAGCGCGATCCAGTCGAGCAACGCGCCGACATCCTGCACCGAGTCTTCCCGCAGTAGGCCGTTGTCCAGTCGCTGGAAGCTGCGGCCGTAGCCGGTGGAGCCGCGAACATTGGGAGCGATCACGGCCAGCTTCATCTCGTTTACCCAGTACTGCAGCACCGGATTGAACGTCGGCCTGGCCTGGCTTGCGGGCCCGCCGTGCATCAGGATCAGGACCGCATGTGGGCCGGGGCTGTCGGGGCGATAGTAGAGCGCGGGAATCATGCGCGGCGGCGGCGGCG
>CAYWVA010000092.1:0-3728 GCA_964461545.1 uncultured Rhizobiaceae bacterium
CTGTCGAACCCGGACGATCCGGACGCCTTCGAAGGCCCCGCGGTGGTGTTCGACGGCCCGGAGGACTATCACGCCCGCATCGACGATCCGAGCCTGGGCATCGATGAGTCGACGCTGCTGTTCATGCGCGGCGCTGGCCCGATCGGCTATCCCGGCTCGGCCGAAGTGGTCAACATGCGCCCTCCGGCGGCGCTGTTGAAGCGCGATATCCACGAACTCGCCTGCATCGGCGATGGCCGGCAATCGGGCACCTCGGGATCGCCGTCGATCCTCAACGCCTCGCCGGAAGCCGCCGCAGGCGGAGGCTTGGCCCTGCTCAGGACCGGCGATCAGGTGCGCATCGACCTCAGGCGTCATACCGCCAACATCCTGATCTCGGAGGCCGAACTGGCCGAGCGCCGCGCCGCGCTGGAGAGCAAGGGCGGCTACCCCTATCCGGCAAGCCAGACGCCGTGGCAGGAGATCCAGCGCTCGATGGTCGAACAGCTCTCAGACGGCATGGTGCTCAAACCGGCAGTCGAATATCACCGGGTGGCTCAGAAGTTCCCCATCCCGCGCGACAATCACTGAGGTGTGAGCTTGGCGCGCCATCACATGGCATGGCTGGCCATCGCGGCCGCCGCGGTTGCGGGGGTCGTGGCGGTCCAGTTCGGCCAGGACGGGAAGACGACGCAAGGGGTGCCTGCTGCGGTCCTGGCCGAGGGAAAGACGCTCTATGGCGAGCACTGCGCCGCGTGCCACGGCGCTGAACTCGAAGGCCAGCCGGACTGGCAGGTTCCCCTGCCGTCGGGGCGCCTGCCGGCACCGCCCCACGACCCCAGCGGACATACCTGGCACCATCCTGACAACGTGCTGTTCGAGATCACCAAGCGTGGCACCGCCGCCGTCGTGGGCGGCCGGTATGAGAGCGACATGCCGGCTTTCGACGGCATTCTGAGCGACGATCAGATCCGCGCCGTGCTGGCCTATATCAAGAGCACCTGGCCGGAGCGCGAGCGCGTCTACCAGGAAGCCAGGACGCGAGCCTCGCAGTCGCGCGATTAGGGCGAGGAGCGGATCGGCATGATGGACGGCATGGGCGGAATGATGCAAGGGATGGGGCTCGTCTGGCTTCTGGTCATGGTAATGCTGGTTCTCGCCATCGCAGCCCTGGCCAAGTACCTGATGAGATAGACCTCGGTTCAGCCCCGGCCGGCCCCGCGGAACGGATTCATGGCACAAACTCGGCCGTCGCGGCGGCTCGCATTCCTGCCGCCCGGCACCAGCCGCGAGGCCGCTTTGCTGTTGTCCTCGCGGGGTTTGCGGGGATTCGGCGATGGACTGGTAAGCCTCCTGCTGCCGGTCTATCTCGCACATCTGGGCTTCAGCGCTTTCGAGATCGGCGTGTTGGCGACAGCGACGCTGGCCGGATCCTCGGTCCTCACCCTGCTGATCGGGCTTTATGCCCATCACGCCTCGCCGCGCGGCCTGTTGCTGCTGGCAGCCGGGCTGATGATGATGACCGGCGTTGCCTTCATCGCCTTCGAGGACTTCTGGCCGCTGTTGCTGATAGCCTTCGTCGGCACGCTCAATCCGTCGTCGGGCGACGTGAGTTTGTTCCTGCCGCTGGAGCAGGCGCAGCTTTCGCGCACCGTTGCCGACCGGGACCGCACGGCGCTGTTTGCCCGCTACAGCCTGGTGGGCACTCTATCCGCCGCGGTCGGGGCCTTGGCGGCGGGCCTGCCCGAGGTCGCATCGGCTGTGGCCGGCACCGGCATGAAGCCGGCCCTGCAGGCGGCATTCCTGTTTTATTCGGTGCTCGGGCTGGCGGCGCTGCTGATCTATCGCCGCCTGCCGTCCGCCCCGTCCGGCATGGCCGCCCGGCCGGCCCGGCCGCTCAGCCAGTCGCGCCCCATCGTGCTCAAGCTGGCCGCTTTGTTTAGCCTCGATTCCTTCGCCGGGGGCTTTGTGGTACAGTCGCTGCTGGCCCTGTGGCTGTTCCAACGTTTTGAGCTTTCGGTCGCCGCGGCCGGCACCATCTTTTTCTGGACCGGCGTGCTCTCGGCGCTGTCCTATCTCGTCGCGGTGCCGATTGCCCGGCGCATCGGGTTGGTGAACACCATGGTGTTCACCCACCTGCCGGCGAACGTGTGTCTGGTTCTGGTGCCGTTCGCGCCCAGCCTCAGTTTCGCCATTGCGCTACTTCTGGTGCGCAGCGCGCTGTCTCAAATGGACGTTCCGACGCGAACCTCCTACGTCATGGCGGTCGTAACGCCTGACGAGCGACCCGCGGCAGCCGGCGTAACCGCGGTGCCGCGCAGCCTTGCCGCCGCCATCAGTCCGATGCTTGCCGGCGCGCTTTTGTCGGCGTCCGCATTCGCCTGGCCGCTGATCATCGCCGGCAGCCTGAAGATCGTGTACGATCTGCTGCTGCTCGCCATGTTCCGGGCCGTACGCCCGCCCGAAGAGGACCCCGAGTAAACCGTGATGGCACAGCACAAGCGTGTCCCGGGGCCGCCTCAGGAGCAAGTGAGCGAGCACCTGGCCGAAATGCGTCAGACGCACCGGACGACGCTGTGGGCGCATTTGCTGGTGGTGGCGCTCGGCGCCTGGCTCCTCACCAGTCCGGCTCAGTTCGCCCTGTTCGACCCCCAGGTCGCCACCCTCACTGCCCGCGACGTCACGCCTGAGCGCAACCTTTGGGATCCGGCCTGGCGCAACGCCCTGACCGGCTGGAGCGACATCGTGTCGGGGGTGCTGCTGATGGTGTTCGGCACGGCGTCGCTCACACAGCGCTTGGCGGGTGCGCAATGGGCAACGACAGCCGTCGGCCTGTGGCTGCTGTTTGCGCCGCTGGTGTTGTGGACCCCGAGCGCGGCCGCCTACATGAACGACACGATTGTCGGGGCGCTGGCCATCGCGTTCTCCATCCTCATCCCGATGATGCCGGGCATGAGCCACCAGGCGATGATGGACAAGAACGCCATCCCGCCGGGCTGGACGTATTCGCCGTCAAGCTGGCTGCAGCGCCTGCCGATCATCATATTGGCGCTCGTCGGCTTCCTCATTGCGCGCTATCTGGCGGCCTTCCAACTCGGCCATGTCAACGGCGTGTGGGAGCCGGTCTTCCACGGCGCGCTGGGCCGCAACGGCTCTGAGCACATCATCACCTCGGATGTGTCGAAGGCCTGGCCGGTCGCCGATGCCGGCCTCGGCGCCACCGCCTACCTGCTGGAAGCGCTGATGGGCGCCATGGGGGCTGCCACGCGCTGGCGCACCATGCCGTGGATGGTGACGTTTTTCTTCATCCTCGTCGTGCCGCTGGGCGGGATCAGCATCCTGTTCATCCTCATCCAGCCAGTGATCATCGGCACGTACTGCACGCTGTGCCTGATCGCCGCCCTCGCCATGCTGATCATGATCCCGCTCGCCCTCGACGAAGTGGCCGCCATGGCCCAGTACATGGCCCGCAGCGTCCAGGCGGGCCGGCCGTTCCTGCACACCTTCTTTGCCGGCGGCCCGGACCCCGCCGCCCGGCCCGACCGCCGGCCGGGCTTCGAGGCGCCGTTCACCGCCCAGCTTGCTGCCGCCACCTGGGGCGTCACGGTGCCGTGGACCCTGGTGGCCAGTTCGGCGCTCGGCCTCTGGCTCATGTTCACCCCGCTGGTGTTTGGCACCATGGGCGCCATGGCCGACAGCGACCACATGATCGGCGGACTGGTGATCTCCATATCGATCATCGCCATGGC
>CAYWVA010000092.1:3828-8456 GCA_964461545.1 uncultured Rhizobiaceae bacterium
GGCTCGCCGATTACGACGCCGGCGTGTTCGATCTCGACGGCGTGGTGACTGACACAGCCGGGCTTCATCGCGCCGCCTGGAAGGACCTGTTCGATGCCTTCCTGGCCGAGCGCCAGGGCGCGCAGTTTCGACCGTTCAGCGACGACGACTACTATCGCTTCGTCGACGGCCGGCCGCGCTATGAAGGGGTGAGGATCTTTCTTGAACAGCGAGGCTACGAACTGCCATATGGCGATCCGCAGGACCCTGCGGAGCGGGAAACCGTGTGCGGTCTGGGCAACCGCAAGAACGAGGCGTTCAACCGGCGCCTGGCGCAAGGGGGCGTCGAGGTGTTCGCCAACTCGGTGAGGCTGATCGAGATGCTCAAAGGTCAAGGCATGAAGACAGCACTCGTCACCTCGAGCCGCAATGCCGAGGCGGTGCTGGCCGCCGCAGGCCTCAAGGGGTTGTTCGACGCCATCGTCGACGGCAACGAAGCCGCCAAACTTGGGCTCAAGGGCAAGCCCGCACCGGATACCTACGGCCATGCCCTGGAGGTCCTGGGGGTTGAGCCGGGCCGCGCCTTTGGGGTGGAGGACGCCACGTCAGGCGTTGAGTCGATCCGCGCCGCCGGCTATCGCCTGGTCATCGGCGTGGACCGGGCCAACCAGCGCGAGAGCCTGCTGCAGCACGGGGCCGACAGCGTGGTGCGGGATCTGGGTGAGCTCAAGATCATGCCCAATGGGGCGCCGCAGGAGGCCGATCTGCCCGATGCGCTGGCCCGCTTCGACGATCTGGCGCGGCTGTTCTCGGAGAAAAAGCCGGCGCTGTTTCTCGACTATGACGGCACCCTGACGCCCATCGTCTCAAGGCCGGAGCTTGCGGTGCTCGATGAGGCCATGCGCGCTTCGCTGTCGGAACTCATGGAGGTGCTTCCTGTCGCCATCATCAGCGGGCGCGACCGTGCCGATGTGGAAGGGCTGGTCGGCTTGCAGGGCATGGTCTATGCCGGCAGCCACGGCTTCGACATTGCCGGGCCGGGCGGGCTCAGGCGCGAATATGAGCAGGCGGCGCAGTTTGTGCCAGCGCTCGAGGAGGCCGAAGAGCGGCTGCACGAGGCGCTTGGGGACATCGAGGGCGTGATCGTCGAGCGCAAGCGCTATGCCATTGCCGTGCACTACCGGCTGGTGGCCGACGGCGATGTGGCGGGCGTCGAGCAGGCCTTCGAAGGCGTGTTGAGCCAGGTCGAAGGTTTGCGCCGGACGGCGGGCAAGAAGGTGTTCGAGATGCGCCCGAAGCTCGAGTGGGACAAGGGCAGGGCGGTGCTGTGGCTGCTCGGCGAGCTCGGCCTTGACCGCCCCGACGTCCTGCCCGTCTATATCGGCGACGATGACACCGACGAGGATGCGTTTGCTGCCCTGGCCGGCCGCGGCATCGGCATCCTGGTTGCCGATGCGCCCCAGGCGACCCATGCCGAATACCGCCTCGAATCGCCGGACGCGGTCGGCGTATTCCTGCGCCGGCTCATCGATCGTTTTCGCAAGACCCCGCCGCAATGACCGACTGGCAACTCGTCTACGATACTTTCGAGGCGCCCGAAGAGCCGCTGCGCGAGGCGCTGTGCACGCTCGGCAACGGCTATTTCGCCACCCGCGGCGCGGCCGAGGAGGCTGAAGCCGACGATCTGCACTATCCCGGCACCTATCTCGCCGGCGGCTACAACCGCCTCAATACCGAGGTCGCCGGCCGGGTGATCGAGAACGAAGACCTCGTCAACATGCCGAACTGGCTGCCGCTCAGCTTTCGGCCGCCAGACGGGGAGTGGCTCAACTTGCGCCGCCACGAGATCCTTGCCTTTCGCCAGGAACTCGATCTCAAGGCCGGGGTGCTCAGACGCGACATCCGCGTTCGCGACCGCCAGGGCCGCGAAACCACGCTGGCCACCCGGCGCATCGTCCACATGGCCGACCCGCACCTTGCCGCCATCGAATGGCGCATTCGGCCCGACAACTGGTCCGGACCCATGGAGGTGCGCTCCGGCCTCGACGGCCGGGTGGTCAATGCCGGGGTCGAGCGCTACCGCCAGCTCAATGGCAAGCATCTGTCAGCGCTGGAGACCACGCAGCTCAATTCCGATGCGATCCTGCTAGTGGTGGAAACCAACCAGTCCCACATCCGGGTGGCCGAGGTGGCCCGAACCCGGATCAGCACGGCCGGCCGGTTGATGGCGCCAGAGCGCGAGCTTGAGCAGGAATCGGATACCATCGCCCAAGTCCTCAGCCTGGAGGCCACGGCTGGCGAGGACATGGTGATCGAGAAGGTCGTGGCCTTTTACACCTCGCGCGATCACGCCATCTCCGAGCCGGCGCTCGCCGCGGCCGAAGCGGTGGCGGCGGCACCGGGCTTCGAGGCCCTACTGGAGCGACATGCGCTCGCCTGGTCGCATCTGTGGCGGCGCTGCGACGTTGTGCTCGAAGGCAAGCATCGCACCCAGGTGGCGCTTCGCCTGCACATCTTCCACCTGCTCCAGACGGTGTCCGTCAACACCGTCGATCTCGATGTCGGGGTGCCGGCCAGGGGTCTGCATGGCGAGGCCTATCGCGGCCACATCTTCTGGGACGAGCTGTTCATCTTCCCGTTCTTCAACGTCCGCCTGCCTGAACTCACCCGGGCGCTTTTGCGCTACCGCTACCGGCGCTTGCCCGCGGCTCGCCGGCTGGCGCGCCAGGCCGGCTTTGGTGGCGCCATGTACCCGTGGCAGAGCGGCAGCTGCGGACGCGAGGAGACCCAGGTGGTGCACCTCAACCCGCGTTCCGGGCGCTGGCTGGCCGACCACACCCACCTGCAGCGCCACGTCAATGCGGCCATCGCCTACAATATCTGGCGCTATGGCGAGGCCACCGGCGATACCGAGTTCCTGTCGTTTTACGGCGCGGAAATGCTGCTCGAGATCGCCCGGTTCTGGGCCAGCATTGCGAGCTTCAACCCCGAGCGTGACCGCTACGAGATCCGCGGCGTGGTGGGGCCGGACGAATTTCATGTCGGCTATCCGTGGTCAAACGAGCCCGGCCTCGACAACAACGCCTACACCAACGTCATGGCAGCCTGGGTGCTGCAGCATGCGCTGGAAGCGCTCGAGCTGATCGACCCGGAGCGCCGCCTTGAGCTGTGCGAAACGCTTGCCATTACCGCCCAGGAACTGGCGGAGTGGGAGAGGATCAGCCGGCGCATGTTCGTGCCCTTCCACGACAGCGTTATCAGCCAGTTCGAGGGCTACGACCGGCTGGAAGAGTTCGACTGGCAGGGCTATCGGCAAAAGTACGGCGACATTCACCGGCTTGACCGGGTCCTTGAGGCCGAAGGCGACACGGTCAACCGCTACAAGGCCTCCAAGCAGGCCGACGTGCTGATGCTGTTCTATCTCTTGTCAGCCGACGAACTGGGCGAAATCTTCGAGCGCCTCGGCTATCCCTTCGACCCCGATTCGATCCCGCACATGGTCGACTATTACGCCGCGCGCACTTCGCACGGCTCCACTCTCAGCCGCGTCGTCACCTCCTGGGTCCTGGCGCGGGCCGATCGCACCCGCTCCTGGGAGCTGCTCTATGAGGCGCTCGAAAGCGATATCGGCGACATCCAGGGCGGCACCACCAAGGAAGGCATTCATCTCGGCGCCATGGCCGGCACTGTTGACCTTGTCCAGCGCGGCCAGACAGGGCTGGGCATCCGCAACGATCTGTTGCGCCTCAACCCGTGCCTGCCGGAGGAGCTCGAGGGTCTGCGTATGCGGATCCGCTACCGCGGCCATTGGCTGGAGCTCGACATGAACCGTGAGCGGATGCGCGTGCTGGCGCCCGACGGCTGGACCGGACCGACGAAGCTCATCGTCGACAAAACCATCCATGAGTTCCGCCCCGGCATGGTGCTGGAGCTGCCCTGCCGCGCCGGACATGGCGGCGCCCGCCCAGCAGTCCCCGAGTAGCACCATGACCGATATCGTCACGCTTACCATGAACCCGGCGGTCGACCTGTCGACCTCGGTCGATCGGGTGGTGCCGGTCCACAAGCTCAGATGCTCCCCCGCGAGACGCGACCCCGGCGGCGGCGGCATCAACGTGGCGCGCGTCGCCACCCGGCTCGGCGCCGATGTCAAGGCGCTCTATCCAAGGGGCGGGGAAACCGGCGCGCTGCTGCGCCGCCTCATCGACGGCGAGGGCATCGCCTCTCTGGCGGTGCATGTGGCGGGCGAGACGCGCGAGGACATCACGGTGCTCGAAGAAGACACCGGCGAGCAGTTCCGCTTCGTCTTTCCCGGGCCTGAGCTGAGCGAAGCCGAATGGCAGGAATGTTTAAGCGCCATTGGCCGGCTCAAGGGCCGGCCGGCGATCTTTGTGGCCAGCGGCAGTTTGCCACCGGGCGTGCCGGAGGATTTCTACGCTCAAGCCGCCAGGGCGGCAAAGGCCTGTGGAGCCCGAGTGATCGTCGATACGTCGGGCGCCGCGCTAAAGGCTGCGCTCGACGCGAACCTCTTTCTCATCAAGCCAAACTTGCGCGAACTGCATCAGCTGACGGGCCAGCCGCTCGACGACCGGGAGTCGCGGCTGACGGCGTGCCGCGAGCTGGTCGACGCCGGCCGCGTGGAGGTCGTG
>CAYWVA010000093.1:0-8371 GCA_964461545.1 uncultured Rhizobiaceae bacterium
AGCGGATGGTCGAGCGGCACGTGCTCCTGGTCCACCGCCGCGCGGATCACGCGGGTGTCGGCAAAGGCTGCACCATAGCCTTCATGACGACTTTTTAGCCATTCGATCAGGTCGCTTACGGTGGCGACGCCGGCCGGAAGATCGATGTCTTCTTCGCCGACTCCGGTGCGCTGGCGGACCCAGGCGAAATACAAAACCTTCATCACTCCTCGCGCGTCAGGTGCTTTACGCCGGCGCGGAAATAGTCGAAGCCTGTGTAGAGGGTCAAGATCGCCGCGCACCACAGGCCGGCCAGGCCGATCTCGGTGGTATAGGGCAGAATGCGGTCGCCGGCCGGCCCGGCGATCAGGAAGCCGATGGCGACGAGCTGAACGCTGGTCTTGTATTTGGCGAGCTGGGTGACCGGGACCGAGACCTGGACCTGGCCCAGGAATTCGCGCAGGCCGGAAACCAGCACTTCGCGGCATAAGATGATGATTGCCGCCCACAGATGCACGCCTGCGACCGTGCCGTCGGCGGCCAGCATCAACAACACGGCGGCAATCAAAAGCTTGTCGGCGATCGGATCGAGCATGCGGCCGAGCGAGGACTGTTGCGACCACAGCCGGGCGAGATAGCCGTCAAGGAAGTCGGTGATCGCCGCGGCAATGAACACGCCAAGCGCCGCCCAGCGCCAGTGATAGCCGCCGGCCAGCAGAAAGCCGACGACCAGCGGCACCGCGGCGATGCGGCCATAGGTGAGAAGGTTCGGCACGCGCATGGCGTTGCTGCCGCTGTCGGCCCTTTCGCCTGCCTTGCCCCTCATTGCCGCGCCTCGTGGAAATGCTGGTATATGGCCCGTGCCAGGGATGTGCTGATACCTTCCACGGCCGCCAGATCCATCACACTTGCCCGACTGACACCGCGCGCCGATCCAAAGGCCCGCAAAAGGGCTTTTTTGCGGCCGGGGCCGACGCCGCGGATCTCGTCGAGAGGGCTGGAGCTCAGCCCGCGGGTGCGTTTGGCCCGATGGCTGCCGATGGCGAAGCGATGCGCCTCGTCGCGCAGTCGCTGGATATAGTACAGGACCGGATCGCGCCCATCGAGCATGAAGGAGGCCTTGCCGGGGACGTAGATGCGCTCCCGTCCGGCGTCGCGATCCGGCCCCTTGGCGACGCCGGCAACGCGAAGTCCGCTCACCGCGAGCTCGTCGAGCACCCGCCGGGCGGCTGCAAGCTGGGCTTCGCCACCATCGATGAGCACAAGGTCGGGCCATTGCGGATCCTCGCCACTTGGCCGGTTCTCCGGTGCGGCGCTCAGCCCTGATTCGCGCAGCAATCGCGCAAAGCGCCGTGTCAGGATCTCGCGCATCATGGCATAGTCGTCTCCCGGAGCGATGTCGGCGGAGCGGATGTTGAAGCGCCGGTACTGCCCCTTCATCAAGCCTTCCGGCCCCGCCACCACCATGGCACCCACCGCGTGGCTGCCCTGTATATGGGAGTTGTCATAGACCTCGATGCGTTCAGGCACCCGGGGCAGCTCGAAAACCCGCTGCATGCCTTGGAGCAGCTTTGCCTGGGACTGCGTCTCCGCCAGCTTGCGCCCCAGGGCCTCGCGCGCATTTGTCACGGCGTGGCGGACCAGGGCATGCTTTTCGCCGCGCTGCGGGGCGGCAACCTCCACCCGCCGGCCGGCGCGCAGCGACAGCGCATCGCCGATGAGTTCGCTCTCCTCCGCCGGATGGCTCAGCAGAACGAGGCGCGGCGCCGGCTTATCCTCGTAGAACTGGGCCAGGAAGGCGGCCAGCACCTCGCTTTCCGAAACGCTCCTGTCGGCGCGAGGAAAGTAGGCGCGGTTGCCCCAGTTCTGGCCGGCGCGGAAAAAGAATACCTGAACGCAGGTGACGCCGCCGTCCTGGGCCAGGCCGAAGACATCGGCTTCGGTAAACGTTTGCGGATTGATGCCCTGCTGTGCCGTGACATGGCTCATGGCAGAAATGCGGTCGCGGTATCGCGCCGCCTGCTCGAAGTCGAGCTGTTCGGCGGCCTCTTCCATGGCCCGTGCGAGCTCTGACTTGACCGCCTGTGAGCGCCCCGACAGGAAAGCTTCCGCCGAGCGGACGAGCTCATCATAATCCTCGACAGCGATCTCGCCAGTGCACGGCGCCGAGCAACGCTTGATCTGATAGAGCAGGCAGGGCCGGGTTCGGTTCTCGTACACGCTGTCAGAGCACGAGCGCAGCAGAAACGCCTTTTGCAGTGCGTTGATGGTGCGGTTGACGGCGCCTGCCGAAGCAAAGGGGCCGTAATAGCTGCCTTTGCCGGCCCTGGCGCCGCGATGTTTGGCAAGCTGGGCGATGCGGTGCTGGCGAGCGATGAGGATATAGGGAAACGACTTGTCGTCGCGCAAAACCACATTGTAGCGCGGCTTGAGGCGCTTGATCAGGTTGGCCTCGAGCAGCAGGGCCTCGACCTCGGTCTCGGTGGTCACGAATTCCATGCCGGCGGTCAAGGCCACCATGGCGGCGATGCGGTTGGTATGGCCGCCGGAGCGGGCATAGCTCTGCACCCTGGCCTTGAGGTTGCGGGCTTTTCCGACGTAGAGGACGCTGCCTTTTTCGTCGACCATGCGGTAGACGCCGGGCTGGTTGGGCAGCAGGCGGACGAACCGGCCGATCACCTCAGGACCTTTGAGCACGGCCCGCGAGGCCTCTTCGTCCGGCTGATCGCCGAGCGCCTTGGCCATGGTTAGGAATGTCGAGTCTGTGCTCATCGCTTTGATCAGGATACTCCGCCGGTGTGCCCGGCCACCGAGCCGGGCATACATTTCGCAGGCATAGAGTTAGCTGTGCGGTGCCGGCCCATTGTCAAGCTCGTGGGCGTGGATCGGCTGCCCGGCCCATCCCCGCCAGCGCCGCCTATTTGGCCGGCTGCGCGGCCAGACTCGACGCCGGGCCGGCGATCAAGCGGTGGCGCGTGATGCCGAAGATCACGACCGGCACCACCACTGCGGCAGCTACCAGTGCCATCAGGTCGTCCGGGTGGAAGATCACCACGAACGAGCCCAGGGCCAGCGCCGCCTTCAAAGCCATGTTGGCACTGTTGTTGGCGACGAAGCGGCCAAAGGTGGCAAAGGTGATGCCGCAGGTGCCGACGGTGACCAGGGCGGTGTCGAAAATCTGCAGCCAGCCGGGGTTCACCACCATGTCGGAGCGGATGAAGATGGCAAACGACATGAAGGTGATCGGCAGGCAGATCTTGAGGGCCTCAAACATGGTGCGCATGAAGGACGCTTCTGCGATTCGCGACGCCACCGCCGCGGTCAGCGAGGTCGGTGGCGACAGCTCGCCCCATATGGCCAGCAAAAATGCAAAGAAATGGGCCACCCACGGGTCGACGCCCAGGACCCGGAGCGGCGGCACGATGATGATGGCGACGATAATATAGGTGGCGGTGGGTGGAAGCCCGGTGCCGACCAGCCAGCCGAAGATCCAGGCCATCAGGATGGTCAGGACGATGCCCGGTATGATGAACGTCCCAACAGCGATATCGGTGGCGCCGAGGTGCAGCAGGATTGAGCCCATGCGGTTGATGAAGCCGGTGACGGTGAACAGCCCGATCATGATGCCGAGGACCGCCATCAGGACCGTCAGGTAGGACGTCAGGTCGGCGTGGGTCTCGATGATCGTGCGGACGTTGCGCACCAGCGAGGGTACCGCAACCGTCAAGACCGCAAAGCCCAGCGCCGCGGCGATCCACATCGACATGGCGAAAGCATCGCCCCGATGGAGATAGGCGAAAACGAGGCACGCCACGACCAGCAACGAGCCGAGAAAATACTCCGGTTCGGCCTGCGTTTCGGCGGCAACTTCCGGGTCCTTGATGACGAAAGCAAAGACCAGATAGGCCGCCAGCAGCACCAAGAACAGGGCGACCGCGGTGAACAGCGCGGCGCGCAAGGCGCCATAGCCCCACCAGCCCATCAGAAACATGAGATAGACGATGGCGGCGAAAAAGATCGCCGTCTTGACCTGGGCGTAGATCGGCACTGTCGGCACCGGCACCGGGTCGGGTGACAAGAGCCGCACGCTTAACAGATAGACCGCCAGGATGAGTGAGGCGAAGTACACGAATGCAACGGCAAAGCCGCGCATCACCACGTCCCAATAGGGCACCCCGAGGAACTCCGCCATGAGGAAGCCGGCTACCGCCATGAGCGGCGGCATGATCAGTCCGCCCATCGAGGCGGCGGTCTCTACCGCGCCGGCGAAGGCTCCAGGAAAGCCGTAGCGCTTCATCAGCGGAATGGTGAAGGTGCCAGTGACCGCCGTATTGGCCGAGCCGGAGCCGCTTACCATGCCGATCGACACCGAGGCGAGAACCGCGGTCTGGGGAATAGTGTGGCGCGACCGCCCGGCCAGGCGGCGCATCACCTGGATGACGGCGCTTTGCGCATCGAAGCCGCGGGCCGCCGCAGCCAGCAGCAGAAACGCGGCGATCAACGTCACCGCCAGCTGGGCATAGCGGCCGTAAACCCCGGTGGCGAACTCCACCGTGCTCGACGTGACCACTCGCTGCAAAGTCACGCCAGGGTGCCAGAAGAAGTCGATGGGGCTCAGATAGCCCCATAGAGTGTAGGCGATGAGAACTACATTGACCCAGAACAGGATGGGGTGGAAGAGTCGCGAGACCTCCATCACCAGGGCAAAGATCAACAGCCCGACTATGAAGTCGTGCTGGTTATAGGAGCCCTGCCGCCAGATGGCGACGTTCTCATACTCGTAGTTGAGATAGCCGAGAGCATAAAAGCAGATGCCGGCATAACCCAGCACCAGCACATGGTTAAGCACCGGCGGCAGGAACGGATAAGGATAGCGCTCCTGCAACACGATCAACAGCTGGATGACTACGGCAAGCGGCACGAGCCGCACCGCCAGCAGCCTCGGACCGCCGGCGCCAGTCATGAAATAGTGCACCAGCACCGAGAACATGACCAGCGACAACACCAGCGTCAGGTTGCGCAGGGTCAGATTGGATTTGACTGTATCAAGCATGTTGGCGCCGGAGCGATCTACGGCTCGCCTGTGCCAGACGCTGGACATGAGGCGGCATGCGGATCCCCCCGCCCTGCAACAGGCTCAGGGCGAGGGGTGTGTTGCGATAACCTTCGGCGGTTCAACCCGCCCACCGCTTAGCGGCTCGTGGGCCTACTGGGCCGCGGCAACCTGCCAACTGTCCTGCCAGGCCCCATGCTCCTGCAGGAACGCCGCAAGCCCCGGGTGCACCGGAATGTCCGGATTGGCCGCGATGCCGGCAGCCTGGGTGCCCACGAAGTCGCGAGCCAGCGGCGCAAAGCCCGGGTCGCCCTCAGCGAGGGACTGCACGTTGTCGTTGAGGATGTTCAAGATCCGCTGAAGGAGATCGGCGTCCATGTCAGCGCGCACGTTGTAGGCGAAATAGATCGGCACGCCCAGGATGGTGTCGACCCCGACCTCCTGGCTGAATGCGTTGGCCGGATCGATCTCCATCGGGCTCAAGCCGGCGGCCCGGAGCTTCTGGATCTCTTCTTCGGTTGGATTGACGACCGTAACGTCGGCCCTGAGCTCGGCCTCGCGCCACCAGGTAGGCAGCGAGGCGCCGGCCGTGGTGTAGGCGGCAGCGCCGACCACCGAGCCGGCCTCGAGTGCATCGGCCGTCGTGGCGCTGTCGATCTCGACATGGTTGAACTCATAGCCGAGCGCACTCCAGATACGGCGCATGTTGAGCCAGTTCATGTAGCCGGCGGGCGTGAAGAACATCGGCTCGCCGCTGAAGTCGCCATAGCCGCTGTATTGATCGGCGGCACTTGCAGGCACCACCAGAAAGGTCTCCATCGGGTAGACGTAAAGCGTGTGCACAAGGGTGCCGGCGGTTGGCTGGAAGCCTTCGTATGGCGGCTCGTTGTCATAGAGCCCGCGCATTCCGACGTCGGCCGTGTAGGAGAATTCGGCCTCGCCATTCATGGTCGCCTTCATAGCGGCGGTGGTCGACGGGAAGGGCTGGACCACCACGGCGTAATCGTCGCCGAGATTTTGCTGCAGCACCTCGGAAATGAGGCTGCCGACAGCATAGCCATAGGAACCCACGTCCGAAGTCGCCCAGCGCAACGTCGTGCGCTGTGCGTCCGCCGGCGCGAAGCTCGACAAGGTGAGCCCAGCGGCCAGTGCAGTCACCAGAAGAACTGGCTTCAGTCGGCCTACGGATTTCGTCATGTCACGTCCTCCTTGTTTTATTGGTATACCACATCATTGCGCGTTGTGGCCCAGTAGTCAAATGCGGCCACCCTGTCCCTCTCGCAGGCGGCCCATGTGGACTCGCGCCGAAACTGCGCTAGAATCCGCCCATGCTGCGCAAACACCACATCATTGGCTTGATCGCGCTCACTGCCGCAGTGGCGCTTGCCGGTTTGGCAGCCTTCAGCGGCCGGACCGAGTATCCGTCCGTGGTAGTGTCGGGCAAGGCCGAGGTCGGCGGACCCTTCACCCTCACCGCCCACACCGGCGAGCGGATCGACGACAAGGCCTTCCGCGGCAAGTACATGCTCGTTGTTTTCGGCTTTACCCATTGCCCGGACCTGTGCCCGGCCGAACTGCAGGTCATGTCGGCGGCGCTCGACGCCATGGGCCCTGAGGCCGAGCGCATCCAGCCGCTGTTCATCACCATCGATCCCGAGCGCGACACCGCGGACCACCTCAGCGAGTACGTGGCCCATTTTCACCCGCGGCTCATCGGGCTGACGGGCACGCCCCAAGAGATCGCCGCCGTCGCCAGGGCCTATCATGTCTGGTTCGAGAAGGTCGAAGACAACCAACAGCCCGGCCAGTATGTCATGGACCATACCAGCATCACCTACCTCATGGACCCTGATGGCGAGTTCGTGCAGCACTTCAGGTACGGCACGAGCCCGCAAGCCCTCAGCGAGGCCCTGCTGGCCGCCACGAGGTCGTGATCGGCACCCCTTTGTGCCATCGCCGGCGGAGGCCGATTTCCTGAGCAGCGGGAACCCGCGGCAACTCTTCCACGTTGCGGAAAACCCCACCGTCAGCGCGATTGGCATCGGGCTGGCGAGTTGCTAACGTTCCGTGCACGGGGCACGGACGATTCGGCTGGGGGGCCAAAAGGATGCTCTATTTCTTTTACGAGTTTAATCATGCCGCCGCGATGCCATGGCGGGCCGCAGCGACCTGCAGCCGCATGCTGTTGCGGATGCCGGCCAACCCGCTGGCCGCCACTCGCGTGGGGCGCTCCATGGCCGCCTCGCTGGAACTGTTCGAGCGCCTGACGCGGCGCTACGGCAAGCCCGAGTTCGGCATCGAAGCCACGGTCGTCGACCGCCGCACCGTGCCGGTGGTCGTCGAGACGGTGTGGCAGCGGCCGTTCTGCCGCCTGCTGCATTTCCGCAAATCCACGGCGCGCCGCAACGGCAAGGCTGCCGCAACCCAGCCCAAGCTGCTGATCGTGGCGCCGCTGTCGGGCCACTATGCCACGCTGCTGCGCGGCACGGTGGAGGCCATGCTGCCCCATGCCGACGTCTATATCACCGACTGGGAGGATGCCCGCGAGGTCGCCTTGAGCGCCGGGCCTTTCGATCTCGACGACTATATCGATTATCTGCTCGACATCCTGGGATGGCTCGGTGAGCCGGTGCATGTCATGGCGGTGTGCCAGCCGGCGGTGCCGGTGCTGGCGGCGGTGTCGCTGATGAGCCAGCGCAACGATCCGCTGGTGCCGCGCTCGATGGTCCTGATGGGCGGCCCGATCGACACCCGGCGCAATCCGACCATGGTGAACAACGCCGCCCTGAGCCGCGGCATCGACTGGCTCGCCCGCAACGCCATCGTGCCGGTGCCGCTGGCCAATCCCGGCTACCGGCGCGAGGTCTATCCCGGCTTCATCCAGCTCGCCGGCTTCACCACCATGAACCTCGACCGCCACATGGACGCCCACCACGAGATGTTCTGGCACCTGGTGCACGACGACCATGAGTCGGCCGAAAAGCACCGGCAGTTCTACGACGAGTTCCTGTCGGTCATGGACCTGACGGCGGAATACTACCTCCAGACCGTCGAGCAGGTGTTCATCCGCCATGCCCTGCCGACCGGCAGCTTCAGCCATCGCGGCGTGCCGGTCGAGCCCGCCGCCATCACCGCAACCGCGCTGATGACGGTGGAGGGCGAGCGCGACGACATTTCCGGCGTCGGCCAGACGCAAGCCGCGCACGATTTGTGCCGCAACATCGCGCCCGCCCGCCGGCGCCATCACCTGCAGGCCGGCGCCGGACATTACGGGGTGTTCAACGGACGCCGGTTCCAGACCGACATCGTGCCGAGGATCGTCGAGTTCATCGCCTCGGC
>CAYWVA010000094.1:0-8336 GCA_964461545.1 uncultured Rhizobiaceae bacterium
CGGGGCCGCCGACCGCGGCGAGTGCGCGCCGCGCACAGCGCCGGCCAGCACCGAACTCCCGGCGTCGCGAGGCGATGGCCCGGGCGATGACGGCCTCCTCCTCTGGAGGCAGGGGCTCCTCCGTATCGATGAGATCGATCGCCGAACCGATTTCGGCCGGAGTTCTGCAAGTGAGCAGGCACCGCAGGGCGGAGGCTATCTCTTCAGCCGGCTGTGCAGTGGGCTTCATGGCAAAATGAGGTGTGACGGTAAAGGGGAGCGTCGTGCGTCCGCTTGGTCGGCCGAACTCATAGCACGGCTCGCTCGTGCTCTCCAGAAGGGCAAGCACTCAATAGGAGGGACGCGGCAGGATTGCGGCCACCTCCACCTGCTGCAGGTGGGCGGAGGCTCACGGCGGCCGGCGCATTCGCAGTATCGTGCGCAAAAAGCCGGTCCTTTGGGAAGTTTCGCCGGCCAGCGAATGGTTAACAGACTTTCCAACGGCTGGGTGCTGATGTATGGTCCGGGGCAATCATACAGCGGACCACCGCTCAATTGGGGGCAGTCTCAGCATATAGCAACTGACCCATAGTCCGTGGGGACGGACGGAGCGGTGCGTTCGTTCGGGGGACAATTTGATGACCTATATCCGTACAGACGCGCGGAGAGGCAGCCTTACCAAGCAGCCATCTTTCAGCGTGGCAATTATTGGCATCGGCTGTCGCTTTCCAGGAGCCGGCAGCGGTCCGAAGGCCTTTTGGGAGTTTCTCCTGGGCAGCGGTTGCGGAATCCGCGAAATTCCACCCGACCGCTGGAACATCGATGCTTACAGCAGCGATGATCGTCATACGATCGGCAAAGGTTACGCGCGCCACGGCGGTTTCCTGGACGATGTTCGCGGTTTCGATAGTGACTTCTTTGACATATCGCCTCGCGAAGCCCAGGCGATGGACCCGCAGCAAAGGCTTCTGCTCGAAGTTGGCTACGAGGCCGTTCAGGACGCAGGCATCACTCTGGCAAGCCTGCGCAGGCACCGGTGCGGGGTCTTTATAGGAATTTCTACTACCGACTACGGCAACATTCTCAACCTGCGGCGATCCTTCGACGAGATTTGGGCGGGAACAGGCTCGGCTTTCTCCATCGCTGCCAATCGGCTGTCACATCGATTCAACTTCACTGGGCCGAGTCTGGCAGTCGACACGGCGTGTTCGTCGAGTCTGGCTGCCCTTGACCTGGCGGTCAACTCGCTCGCCAAAGGGGCCTGCGATGCCGCCCTGGTGGGCGGGGTCAATGCAATGATCTATCCTGCTGCTTTCGTTGCATTCTCGCGCGCCAACATGCTCTCTCCCACAGGCGAAATCTATTCCTTCGACAAACGGGCAAATGGCTTCGTTCGCGGAGAAGGCGCAGGGATGATTCTGCTTAAGCCATTGGCCCGGGCAATCGCCGATGACGATCATATTTATGCCGTCATCCGGGGAACGTCGGTCAACCAGGATGGGCGAACCAGCACGCTGACCGCGCCGAGCTTGCCTTCCCAAATCGCCATGCTCGAGACTCTCTGTGAGCGTGCCGCGGTGGATCCTGGTGCAATTGACTATGTCGAGGCCCACGGCACCGGGACTCCCGTTGGCGACCCGATCGAGGCGCGTGCTGTAGGTCGCGCGATCGGTCGATCGCACCACTCTGGTCCTGTGCTCATTGGCTCGGTCAAGCCGAACGTCGGTCATCTCGAAGCCGCCGCCGGGATCTGCGGGTTGATCAAGGCGACTTTGGCTGTCCACTACGGCACTGTTCCGCCTAATCGGAACTTCCAAGAGGCCAGCCCGCACATTCCGTTCGACGTCTTGAACCTCAAGGTCCCGGTTTCCCCAACGCCGCTAGGCAATGGCGCTGGGAGCCGGTTCGCAGCAGTCAATTCCTTCGGCTTCGGAGGAACCAATGCGTCGGCCTTGCTTGAAAGCCATAGTGAGCCGGCACACACCGTTGTTCCGGCCGTGGTGGCGCGGCGCACCCGGCCGACCTCCAAAACCGTCCAACTGTTTCCAGTCTCGGCTGCCAACGAGGCCGCGTTGCGCACTTTTGCCGAGCGAATCGCCACAGACGTTCGCCCCGGCGGGAACTTGGAGCATCGATCGCTGCTGGAGCTTGCTGGCGCCCTGGCCACGCGGCGGGATCATCTCGCCGAGCGTGCCGTGGTAATTGCCTCTACACGCGATGAGCTTTTGGAGGGACTGGACCTGCTCGCCTCCGGAGGCAGCTGGGAATCGGAAGATCGCTATGCAGTTCCCCGGCTGGTCCGGGGGCGCGCGCGTGCGCAACGCAAGCTTGCCTTCACTTTTGCCGGTCAGGGCGGCCAGTGGTGGGGCATGGCCCGCCGGCTGCTTGCCGAGGACCTGCTCTATCGGCGGACTGTCGAAGACCTAGATGAGGTGTTCCGCGCAATTAGCGGATGGTCGCTTGTCGATGCAATGCTGGCCGATGAGAGCCAGTCCAAGGTTGATGACGACTCGGCCGTCACCGGTCCGGTGATCTTTGCGAACCAGATCGGATTGCTGGCCCTGTGGCGCAGCCGCGGCATAATTCCCGACCTGGTGATCGGCCACAGCTTCGGCGAGGTCGCCGCAGCCTATGCGGCAGATTGCATTTCCCTCGAGGCGGCCGCCAACCTGATCCACAAGCGTGGACTGATTCGCTCGAGGATCGACGCAAAGGGCGCGATGGCGGCGGTGGCGCTTCCGGCCGACCAGCTCGCACTCTTTCTGCCCGGTGACGAGTCGGTCGTAATCGCGGCCTACAACGGCCCGGCGATGCATACCCTCAGCGGAGAGATCGAGGCAATGCGCGAGGTTTTGGCGCGCATCTCCGCTGCTGATCCCGGCGTCTTTGTGCGCCTGCTGAAGATGGATTTCGGCTGGCATGGACCGCAACTCGACCCCGGCCGCGAATGGTTCTTCGATTCGCTCGGCACCGTCGACTGGAAGGCGGGATCGATTCCCGTGATCTCAACCGTAACAGGGCAGCTGGAGACCTGTTTTGACGCCGCATATTGGTGGCGCAATCTCCGCGATCCGGTGTCTTATTACGATGCCATCAAGTTCGCGCTGGACCTGGGCGTCGACGGGTTTCTCGAGCTTGGCCCTCACCGCACCCTGGCGCCGGTGACAGCGTCGATCGCCGACAGCTGTGGCGCGAAACCGGTGATTGTCAGTTCACTGCACCGGGAACAAGACGACGATCGATCCCTGGCCCATGCTTCAGCCGTTCTGCATGTCTCCGGAATTGAACCGCGGCCCGATGCCGTATCGAGCCTCCGGCCGCCGCAAGATCTGAAACTACCGGATTACCCGTGGACGAAACGGCCGCTGTGGATCGATAGCGAAGAAGCCAGGCATGCGCTGTTTGTGAGCGATGACCACGCACTGCTTGGCAAGCGCAATTTAGCCCCCCGGCCATCGTGGACCGGCGAAATCAACCTCAACGCCTTTGGCTGGCTGAAGGACCACGCCGTTCAGGGCGACTGCGTATTTCCAGGGGCGGGATATGTTGAACTTATGGTTGCCGCCGCTTGGGCTCATTTCGGACATGGCCCGGTCGAGCTGCACGCGGTGCATTTCCTGGAGGCGTTGTCGGTGGCGCCCGATGATGCGGTGATGCTGCGCACAGAACTCGATCCCGAGCGTGGGACGGTCGAGATCTACAGCCTGCGTCGCGGTGGCGATTCGGAATGGCGAAGGCGGGCGACCGCGTATGTGCGTCGATACGATTTCACCCTCACCTCGGCCGCCTCTTCCACCGCACTTCCATCACGCGAGCCCGACATTGGACGGGATGAATTCTACGAGCTTGCGGATCGGCAGGGGCTGAATTACGGACCCGCATTTCGATGTGTTGAGTCTGCCTGGGTCGACGACCTAGGCATGGTGGCACGCATTGTGCCTGAGCCGGACGTGGCGCGGCGCCTCGATCGCCAACCCGTCCATATGGCGCTACTCGACTGCTGCCTGCAGTCGCCGATCGTCTACATGGCTTGGCAAACGGGTGCATGGCTGCCGGGTGAGCCGCTGCCGCCGCGCGAGACCACGCGCGATCGGATGCGACTGAAGCTGCCTGTGGGCATAGAGCGCATCCGCGTGGCCGGTCCGTTCACAGGCCCGCTACTCGTCCGCTTTGACTCGATGCGGAAGGCGAGCGGCGAGTTCGAGGGCGGGCGCTACGAAGTGCTCGATGAAGATGGCGTGCCAGTCGTGTCGATCGAGGGCCTCGAACTGAAGGAACTGGGCGCGCGCGGACGATCGCCCGAGGCGGAAATCGACGCGGCGGCGTATGTCGAAGGATTCTACCCAATTGAGGCAATCCCGGCGACCGCAGCCACGGGGCGTTGGCTGGTGCTCAGCGGCAATGGATCGACGGGGGCGCAGATTCACGCGTTCCTGGCCGCGTCTGGCGCCGAAGTGGAGCATATCCAGCGCGACAAACTCGATGACAGTCAACTTGCTGACGTCGTCGCCCGCGCGATAGGTGACCCGTTGGGCCTGAACGGCATCGTGTTTACCGCCTCGATGCATCAAACCCTTCGGGACGACAGCACGAGTGACGAGTTGGTTACGGCCGTGGAAGCAGACGTCCTGGCCCTGATCGCCGCGGGCCAGGCGCTTGACCGCTGCCGCACCGCGACGCAGCTCCCGGCGCTTTGGCTTGTGACCTGCGGCGCACGCACCCTGCCCGAGGATGCGCCGCTCGCGGTGGCCGGCCTGGCTCAGGCGCCTCTCGTCGGCCTGATGCGAACTATCGCCAATGAGTGCCGGGAATTCAAGGTCAGGCAGCTTGACCTGGACACCGCCGCCCTGGCCGCACAGGCATGGACCTCGATCCTCGCGGCAGACGGCGAGGAAACGGAAATCATTGTGCGCGGCGAACGGATCCTTGTGCCGCGCATCGAACGCCGCCACGATTTGCCGGCCCGGCGGATTGCGATCGATCTCGGCACGACCGACGACAATTTCGCCGTGACGATGTCGCAGCCGGGAGTGTTGGAAAACATCAGGCTGCGACAGGCACCGTCGGTCGTTGCCCGTCCCCATGAAGTGGTTGTCACTGTTGGAGCCGTGGGTCTGAATTTTCGCGACCTGATGGCCGCAGGCGGCTTTCTGCCGGACGAGACGGATGATGAGCAGGCGTGGTGGCGTCACCTCGGGCTCGAGTTCGCCGGAACGGTCGCGGCGATCGGCCCGGATGTTCACGATCTTGCCATCGGCGACCGCGTCATGGGGTTTGGACGGGGCTTGTTGCGCCGCTTCGCCGCAATCCCGGCACGTGGCGTCGTGTCAATTCCGGACTCCTTGAGCTTCGAGGAGGCGACGACGATCCCGACGGGGTTCATGACGTCCGTCTACGCCCTCGAATGGGTCGCCCGGTTGCAACCTGGAGAACGAGTTCTGATACATCTGGCTACCGGGGGTGTCGGTCAGGCCGCCATCCAGGTGGCGCAGGCAATCGGCGCTGAAATCTTTGCCACAGCGGGCAGCGACCGCAAGCGGGCGCATTTGCGTGAACAGGGCATCCAGCATGTCATGAACTCCCGCAGCCTCGATTTCGCCGACGAGATCCGACAGGCAACCGACGGACGAGGCGTAGACGTCGTGCTGAATTCTCTGGCCGGTGCGGCGATCGACAAGGGCCTGGAGTGCCTGGCGCCGTTTGGGCGCTTCGTCGAGATCGGCAAGCGGGATCTCTATGCCGACAAGCCGATGGGGCTGAAAGTGCTCCACCGGAACAACAGTTTTTCGGTCATTGACCTGTCGACACTCGGCGTCGAGCGGCCGGACATCCTTCGAACCCTCATGGCGACGGTCGCCGAGCGCCTGGCCAGCGGTCTCTACCGGCCCCTGCCCTGCAAGACGTTCTCCGTCAGTAATACGGCCAACGCTTTCGGGACAATGTGGAAGGCGGAACATATCGGCAAGATCGTGGTGACGATGGATGAACCGGTGGTCAGCGTCGAACAAGACCTTGCGGCGCCGGCGCGACTAGATGCGGCCGGCTCCTATCTGGTCACCGGAGGACTCGGAGGCGTTGGCCTGACAGTGGCCGATTGGCTCAGTAACCACGGCGCCGGGCGGCTCATTTTGGGATCGCGGCGCGGCAAGCCAGATGACACGGCCGCGGCCACGATAGCGGCGATCCACGCCCGTGGCACTGAGGTGGAGTGCGTGCCGCTGGACGTGACGGACGAGGCTTGCGTGGCAGCGCTCGTCGCCCGCCTGGCCGGCGGGGACAAGCCGCTACGGGGCGTTGTACACAGCGCGGCGGTCATCGACGATGGCTTCCTCAGCCAGCTTGATGCAGAGCGCATAAGGCGGGTGGTCAGGCCTAAAGTGGCCGGTGCATGGAACCTTCAGCGTGCGCTCAAGCGCACCGGCTCTCGGCTCGACTTCTTCGTTTCGTTCTCTTCCCTCGCACAATTGCTCGGCTCTGCCGGACAAGCCAATTATACCGCAGCGAATGCATTTCTGGACGCCTTCGCCGCCTACCGGCAGGGGCAGCACGAGCCCGGCCTCGCCATCGATTGGGGAGCTCTTGGTGAGAGCGGCTTTGTGGCTCGCTCCGCATCAATGACCAGCTACCTCGAAAGCCTCGGACTGAAAATGATGTCTGATGCCGTGGCATTGGACGGCTTTGGCCGCTTCATTCGAAGCGAGCTGAGCTCGGTCGGGTTCGCGAGCGTCGACTGGTCAGGTATGGCGCGCGGGATGGGACAAACCCCGCGCATATCATCCCTGCTCTCGCGCGTGGTTGGCAACAATCCGCGGATTCGGGCAGCGCTGATTGCGGCACCACGCGGCGAGTGGGAAAACATGCTCGCCGATACGATCCGCCGCGAGGTGGCGAAGGTGCTCAAGGTCGACCCGGAGCAGATCGCGCTCGAGCGCGCGCTCACCGAACTCGGCCTCGATTCGCTGTCGTCCTTCGAGTTGAAGAACAGGATCGAGGCGATCCTCGACCTCAATATACCTGTTGCGAAGTTTCTTCAGTCGCCGAGCATCGCGGCGCTTGCCGAAATGGTGGCGGCGGCCTTCGAACAGGAGCTGGCGGCAGCAGCGCGCGCCGCCGCGGCTGAAAGTTTGAAGGAGGGCCCCACAGAGGGCGCAGCAATTGAGGCTCGACGGCTCGTTGCACAAGCGGCAGGCGTGCGCTTCGGAGGGCTGCCCCTGACGTCACAAGCTGCCCGCGATGCCTTCGTGCATCGCTACACTTTGCAACTCGACCCTTCGATCGAGCCTCACCGGATAGTCGAGGCATTGCAGGTGCTGGCAGCAGCCGAACCGGCCATAACGCTGAGTGCCGAGCGCGACGAGGCGGGAACCGTCGAGGTCGCATGTCGGGACATCCCACAGTTGGAGGACACGGCCGAGATCGGCTTTGTCGAGCCGCTGGCCGGACCATTGTGGCGCTTCGGCCTCGCATTCGCCGACGACGGCACCCCCCGGTTGTCCATTGCTGCCCATGCTGCCGGAGGGGACCGGAAATCGGTATCGCTCGTCGCTCAGCGCTTGCATCAATTGCTGGCCGGCAAAGAGATCCCCGACAATAGCGCATCGTTTGCACGCTTCATGGACAGCCATTGCCTGGCGCTGGACGGTGTCGAGGGGCAGCGCGAAGTGGCTTTCTGGAGCGAGCTGCTGGTGGCTGCCCCTGGGCCGGTGATGTTTAAGCGACGGCGCCGTGCCCTTGCCCCGGCGGGCTGCGGGCGCAACCGGGGCGCCGCAGCGGTCGTACGTCGTCAAACGACGCTGCCGGTGCAGGACAGCATGAGCGACGTCGCTGTCGAGGCGGTGGCGGTGCTGGCTTTTGCCAGAGCCCTGGCCGAGCTTGATCGCCGGCGCTCGGTGGTGATGGAGTTAGGGCAGCCGCTCGGCATCAATCCGGGCCGAGTCGATGCCGTCACGCCGATGTTGGGCCCGTGGCCGATGATTCTTGACTGCCTGCATGGTACGCCGGCGACGATGCTTGCCGGCGCCATCCGGCAGATCGCGACAGTTCGGGCCCATGGCCCATTGAACAGTCTGGCCATTGAGGAACTTTTGTCGGAGACGCTGCGAAGGCAGGACGTAATCGTCGGCCAATTCGGCTTCGCTTTTCTGAACGCGGACGGCCTCGGCCAACTGCAGTCCGGTCCGATGGATATCGCTGAGGTGCTGTCAGCGTCGGCCCTGCTCAACGACTTGCGCCTGACAGCAGTGCGCCGCGGAAGCAAGCTTGTCTGCACCTTCGCGTATGACGCCGATGTGCTGACTGCCGACGAACTCAAGCCACTGATGACGCATTTCGTCAAGGAGGTGCGGAAACTCGGCCGA
>CAYWVA010000095.1:0-8299 GCA_964461545.1 uncultured Rhizobiaceae bacterium
TCGGCCCGCCACTCCCAGCCGAGCGCCGCCAGGGCGAGGGCGCGCGGGGTGTCGCTGTCCATCAGGCGGGCATAAAGGGCGCGGCCGCGAAGCGAGTCGAACACCAGATTGCCGATGGCCGCCCGGTCGCCGGCTCCGGCAAAGCGGTGCACCCGGCCCCACTCCTTGAGCGCTTCGGGTGCCGGCCGGTGGCGGGTGAGCACGTCTTCAAGCACCTCGATGGCCGCACTGAGCCTGCCGCCCGGCCTCATGGCCGCCCTCCCCCCTCAGGGGGGAGGGTTGGGGTGTGGGTCGGGCGACTAGGCATCGCTCAACCCGTCACGTACAGCCTGAGCGCGAACCACACCCACATGGCGGCCAGCATCGCGAAGCCGGCAGCGAAGGCCCCGAGGCGGTGCGGCGGCCAGTTCGAGCCCAGGTGAATGGCGCTGTGGACAAGGCGGCTGGCGACGAAGCCCCAGGCCAGGACGAGGAACACCCAGTCGGCCAGGCCGGTGGCGATGATCAGCGCCACGAGCCCATAAAACAGCACCGGCAGCTCGAACTGGTTCTGGTAATTGTTGGCGAACTTGCGCAGCCGCTCCGGCCACCTGGAACTATCAACCGCAATGTCCTTGAGCCTGACCTCGCCGGCCTTGACGGCCGCCACCCGGCCGCGCCCCATGGCGATCAGCACGGCAAAGACAACCATGACGTGGACGAACACCGGCCCCAGCATGACGGCGTCGGACATTCGGGTCACCCTCGCCTGAGATAGTTCGGCGCCTCGCGGGTCACTTCCACGTCGTGCACATGGCTTTCGCGGACGCCGGCGCCGGAGATGCGGATGAACTCGGCCCTGGCCCGAAGCTCGGCCAGCGAGGCTGCTCCGGTATAGCCCATGGCGGCGCGCAAGCCGCCCACCAGCTGGTGCACGATGCCCGACACCGGCCCCTTGTACGGCACCTGTCCTTCGACGCCCTCCGGCACCAGCTTGAGGGAGTCCTTGACCTCCTGCTGGAAGTAGCGGTCGGCCGATCCCCGGGCCATGGCGCCCACCGAACCCATGCCGCGATAGGTCTTGTAGCTGCGGCCCTGATACAGGAACACTTCGCCCGGGCTTTCGTCGGTGCCGGCCAGCAGCGAGCCGATCATCGCCGCGCTGGCGCCGGCAGCGATGGCCTTGGCAAGGTCGCCGGAGAACTTGATGCCGCCGTCGGCAATCACCGGCAAGCCGACGCCCGAGGCGGCCTCGGCGCATTCCAGAATTGCCGACAGCTGCGGCACGCCCACTCCCGCCACCACCCGCGTTGTGCAGATCGAGCCTGGACCGATGCCGACCTTGACGGCGTCGGCGCCGGCATCGGCGAGCGCCCTGACGGCCTCGGCCGTGGCGACGTTTCCGGCGATCACCTGGACCTGGTTGGAGAGCCGCTTGATGCGCTTGACCTGCTCCAGCACACGCACCGAGTGGCCGTGGGCGGTGTCGACGACGATTATGTCGCAGCCGGCGGCCAGCAGCCCCTCGGCGCGCTCGAAATTGCCGTCTCCGGTACCCACCGCAGCGGCCACCCGCAGGCGCCCGTCGGCGTCCTTGGTGGCATTGGGGTGGAGGGCGGCCTTTTCCATGTCGGTGACGGTGATCAGGCCGATGCAGCGGTAGTCGTCGTCGACCACGATCAGCTTTTCGATGCGGTAGCGATGAAGCAGCCGCTTGGCCTCGTCACGGTCCACCGCCTCGCTCACCGTCACCAGGTTTTCCCGGGTCATCAGGTCCTTGACTGTTTGGCCGAGGTCGGTGGCAAAGCGCACGTCGCGATTGGTGATGATGCCGGCCAGCGTGCCGTCCTCGTGCACCACCGGGATGCCGGAAATCTTGTATTTTTCCTTGAGCGCCAGGACGTCGGCGAGCGTCGCCTCGGGCGAGATGGTGATCGGGTTCACCACCATGCCCGACTCGAACTTCTTGACCTTTCGGACCTCGTCGGCCTGGGCCTCGGGATCGAGGTTGCGATGGATGACGCCGATACCGCCGACCTGGGCCATGGCGATGGCGAGCTTGGCCTCGGTGACCGTGTCCATGGCCGCCGAGATGATCGGGGTGGCCAGGGCGATCGAGCCGGTGAGCCGCGTCGAGGTATCGGTCTCCGCCGGCAGGACCGAGGAGGCGGCGGGCTTCAGCAGCACGTCGTCGAAAGTGAGATATTCGGAAAGCTCGGCGGCGAAGCGGAGCGGAGCCATGCCAACCTCCAGCTGAGAGACGCTCAGGGACAAGGGCCAGGAACAGGGGCGGCGCCTGGGCGCGGTGCGAATCCCAGCCCGGACCGTCCGGTTGGCGGCTGTCCTTAGCACTGCGCGGCCAGCGCGGGAAGCGGTCAATTGCCGCCTGCCCTGACAAGGGCGGTGAAAGACACTGGTGCGGCTTGGTGCCAGCTGCCTGTGGTGTTCGTCTTGACGAAGCTGCCGCCGCCGCCCTATATCGAACCCATCCCTCGCCATGGGCGGCTAGCTCAGCTGGTAGAGCACTGTGTTCACATCGCAGGGGTCACTGGTTCGAGTCCAGTGCCGCCCACCATGCCTCCAGACATCATTGAATAAATCGGAATGGGCGCCGCTGGCACCCTTCCTCGCCGCTGCCGTGTAAGCACGGTGCAAGCAGGCGACAAAAAAGCCTCGGCAGATGAGTGCGAGCAGAGCGACCTAAGTTCTCGGCCGATGATTACCGGTCCTCGACGCCGTTATCTCCCGACGGTCGGCCAAAGCTTCCCGGCTCAGGCGGTTCCTGCAATCCGAAGAAGGTCGGGCACCGTTACGGAGCCCGTCGTCGTGAACGGTTGGACGGGCGTCCATGAGGGCGTGGCATTGAGGTATGAACCGGGGTCACCGGCAAGCAGTCCGGCGAACACTTCGGCGATAATCCTGCCTCCCAAGTCGCCGAGCCGTTGACCGCCCGTCTGGGCTTCGGCTTCCTTCAGCACGTACCAGAACAACGGTGCTTCACCGCCGCCAGGTAGACCGAGCTCGGACGCAGAAAGGACCGCCAGGCCAAATTTCTTCGCCACTGCCTCACCCGAGGGCAGGCCCAGCGAATGCCCCTTGGCGGCTGAACTGGAGGCGGCGGGCACGCCTGTCTCCAGCATTCGGACCTATGTCGACTTCGGCGAGGCTTATGCCGACCTCGCCGCCGGCCGGCTCCAGGCAGTGGTCAACAGCCTGCCCAACCTTCTCGAGGCCGCCCGCCAGCGGCCTGACGTGTTCGAGGTCGTGTCGCCGACCTTTGGACCCAAGAAATACTTCTCCTGGGCCGGGCGAAAGGACGAGGCGAGCAGCTCGCTCAACACGTTCATGGACGAGCAGATCCGGCGGTTGAACGAGGACGGAACGCTGGCCGAATTGCAGCGCAAGTGGTTCGGCGACGTAATGGAGCTGCCCTCCGACGTTCTGCCCCAGCCGGCTGAGTGAAGCAGTCGTTGCCGCGGATCCGGACGGCCGCGTCCGGCGGATCCGCGGAGCCTGCGGCCGAGCGTCGATGATAGAGATTCTTCTGAAGAATTACGGTGTCCTGTTCGGAGGGACGGTGACGACCGTCATGCTCTCGGGGCTTGCCATTGCCATCGGCATGGTACTCGGCCTGGCGCTTGCATTCGGGCTCATCTCACAAAGGGCGCCGCTGCGTTTCGCCTGCGGCCTTTACCGCAGCTTCTGGCGTGGCACTCCGATCCTGGTGCAGCTGCTTATCGTCTTCTACCTATTGCCCCAGATCGGCCTGCCATTGTCTCCCTTCATTGCCGCGGTTATCGCACTATCGCTCAATACCGCTGCCTTTCAGGCAGAGATCTATCGCGCGGGGCTGATGGAGATCCCGCGCGGCGAGATAGAGGCGGCGCGCATGCTCGGCATCCGCAAATGGACGATTCGGCGGCGCATCCTGATACCCCAGATGTTCCGCCTGGTCTTGCCGCCGCTGATCAACGAGACGATCATCATCATCAAGAACTCGTCGCTTGTGTCGATTATCGCTGTCACCGAGCTGATGCGGCGCAGCCAGCAGATCGCCTCGGCCACATTCCAGCCGCTGGAAACCTACCTCATTGCCGGCGCCAGTCGACGTCGAACGAACTGGACCAGGTCTATGCCCGATACTTCCGCAAGGGGGCCTATCCGGCGCGCACCTGCACTCAATCGGCCGGTCTCGCCGGCGGCTCCAATGTAGAGATCACGGTGATGGCTCGGGCCTGATCTGAACCACATCAATCTTGTCACTTTTAGGCGCGTTCTTCGGCCTCGAGGTCATCGAAGTCAGGAAGGCGCTTCAGGTAGAGACTCTATCCGCCGCTGGATGAAAGTCGGGGCCACGTTATCGGGGCAGATGTTGGGGCCATCTGGGGAATGTCGGCTGATATGCCTAGCCTGCGGCGCAAACATTCAATCGCAGCATGACTGGTTCTGAAATTTCGATTTGCCAACCGAATTGTGACGGCCGATTATAAACCTTTCCATCCTGTCCTGACGCGGCCTGAGAGGGACCATCGAATCGTGGAGTATCTGGTCATCATGCGGATGCGCGATCCAAAGGATCCTACAATTCAGAGGCGTCGTGACGACGTGCGGCCCGCTCATCTGGAGAATGCCGCCCAGTTGCAGAAACAGGGCCATCTGCTGATGGGCGGGGCGATTTTCGACGGCGACGGCAATCCGGCCGGTTCCGCGGTCGTCGCCCAGTTCGACAGCCGCGAGGAACTGGACGACTGGCTGCGCAAGGATCCCTACACCCTCGCCGACGTGTGGCAGGAGTTCGAGATCATTCCCTACCGTGTCGCCCCCCACTACAAGGGCAAGGGTTGACAGTGACCAAGCATCGCCGTGCGGCCGCCAGGCAACCAGAAAGTGACCTGTTGAGATGGGCAAATACGTATTCCGGATTTTTCACGACCGCTATGCGCCCGGCACGTCCGCGGAACTGCCGGCCTGTACCCGCGTGACCTACTGTGTCTCCGGCTCTGCCGAGATCAAATGCGACAAGCAGGCAGCCCTCGCCACCGATCAGGCCTGCCATAGCATTTCCCCCACCGTCGTGACGGTCGGCGCCGAGGACACGCTGTTGTGGCGCTGGGAATTCATTCGAGCGGAGAATGTCTTCGACGGCAAGATCAGGCTCGATGGCGTGGAAAGCCGCAATGCCGGCGTTTACACGCTCGAGATGGACCCGAACTTCCCCCGCATGATCCGCTGCGACCGGGTCAATTTCCCGCCGGGCGGCATCGCGTACCATCACATTCACGCCGGTCCGGGCGTGCGCTCGCTCCTGACCGGGTCACTCTATCTCGATTCCGGCGGCAGGCAGTGGCAGGGGACATTTGGCAGCACGTGGATCGAGCAGGGTCCGGAGGAAGTCCTGGCCAAGGCCGACGACGACCTGCCCTCGAGCTTTGTACGCGTGATGGTCATCCCGCGTGCCTATGAGGGCAAGTCGACGATCACCTATGTCCGACCTGAGGAAGCCGATCTCCCCAGGGTTCAGAAATATGACCGGTACCTCGATGAATTCATCGACATCTGAGCGCGCCCGCCGCGCCGGCAACCGGCGCAGCAGCGGTCAGATCTGTCGGTTCCCGAAATTGGCGTCTATCCTGACCTGTTCCAGGTGGTACGCAGTCGCTGGCGGCAAGCTCTCAGTGCCAGGCACGATTGCCGCGTGACCTTTGGCCTCGACTAATCAGTACACGGACGATTATGGTCGCTATTGATTCTTGGTCGGAGCAGAAATACCCTGATGGTCGAACCCATTGTTGAGCCCGAAACCTGCTCCGGAGGTGCTCCCGTTGGCTGGTTTCGATTGGAGCGCGCGCTGTCCTTTTCGGCGCGGCTGCATGGCGCTGCCTTTTTCGCGGGCCGTCTCAACGCCGTCTTCAGAGTGAATTACCTCGATGGCTCAAGCCTTGGAGCAATGGCGGTCCTGATCCAGTGCCGGCATGGACCCTGCTTTGTGCGTATCATCGAGTCGAAGTGCGACGGATCCTCAACCCTAGGCTGCTTGCCCGAGGTCCGCCGGCTTGCAGATCTCTCGATAGGCCTCCGTCACGCGCGTGAACATGGCAGTGAGGTATTCAAGGACCTCGGCAGGAACTTGCGCCCCTGCAAGGTTGTCGGGATGATACAGGCGCGCCCAATGGCGATACGCACTCCTCACCTCCTCGGCATTGGCCCCGGGCGATAACCCGAGGATAGCATAAGGATCGAGCTTATCCTGCAGCTTCATGCGGCGCGACAGCTGGTCGGTCCTTGGTCGTTCAATCAGGGCTATGGACCGAACCGCGGACTTCGACAAGATGATTGCTTGGCCATCTGCCCCTATGAACTCAAAGAAGCCGGCCTCTCGATTCAAGAAATCGAGGAGTCTTCCGGCAATGCCAGCCTTGATGTACCCCCGGAGGCTCTCCCCGGTTGCAGTCGAGATCTGCACGGCGATCGTCATGCCTGCACTCTCTGCGCCTCTGAACATTGTGAGCTCCTCGCCTGGCGAAATTCATGCCACATGGCAGGAGAACGCAAATCTCGATGAAATGAAAGAGTTTGGCTTCCGCAAAGTTAACAGTGGTAGGAGCTTGGCAGCGCGGCGCGCATCGCCTGAGGTCACATCAACATGAATGATACGGGCGGTTGTGCTCCACGCCCCAAGGGACTGTTCCAGCGAGGAACGATCCGGCTCATTCACTGATCGACCGGCGACCCCCTTGGTGGAAGGAGGGCTCCCCTCGCCGCACGCAGCCCCGCCATTCCCGTCCAATGTGAGCAATATTGCACAGATTGCCCGTGTCGGCCGTCGTAACCTTAGGTTGCCTCCATCCTGCCCTGATGTCGCATAGGTTGTGCGGCCACCCAAGGCGGGCAGGAAAACTTAGCCTCGGCCCCAGCGAGCGCCGGGGCTTTTTTTCTTGGCCGGGCCGCTCCGGCTTCGGTCCGAGGCAAACTGATCGAGGCACGCGTACCTCTAGAAGTGGAAGTCGCCGCGCAGCCTGGCGACCCAGGCATCCTCAAGTTCCGCCTTGGTGCGGATCGCCACAACGTCCTCGCCAATCCCGAACTCGTGGACTGACACGGTCTTCTTGTTGTTAAAGACGTAGTATAGGCCCTCAAGCCCGAGGCTGAAGGTTTGGGGAATGACCATCCAGCCGACACCGCCACCGAGGACAACTCCGAGGTCGTTGAAGTTCTTCCTTCGCGAGAACGTGTCGGTCCCGACCATAATGCGATCCTGCACCTGCGCGTCGGCAAAGGCTACGCCGCCGGTCCCATAGAGCAGCATACTGTCGAACGCCATGCCCAGCCGGGCGCGGGCCGACACCAGGAAATCGACATTGGCCGTTGTCTTGCCGACAAGCCTTACGTCCAGCGGACCGCCAAGGTCGTCCAGGTCACTATCGACAAAGACCTTGTTTTTCTCCCAGTCGGTAAAGCTGATGTCGCCTTCGATGCCGAACACCCACATGCCGTACTGCCAGTTATAGCCGGCCTGAACACCTCCGAGCAGTCCGTCGGGGCTCAAGCTGGGGCGGAGCTTGAACAGTTGCGGCGGGTCTTCTTCGAATTCCCGTCTGACATCTACATCGCCGCCGAACTTGGCCCCGCCATGGCCGATATGGCCGCCGAAATAGGGGCCGGCCCATGTTTGTTGCAGGGGCGACGGCGCCGGCATGAAGTCATAATCGGCTGCCGAGGCCTGACTCGTCATGGAATTGCCGGCGAACGCAAGCGCAGCCGCCGCAATGGCTATTCTCTTCATAAGCATTACCCCCGCTCTCGATCCCCAGAGTGCGACAGATGATTATCGTCTTGATGTGATTCGGCAAGTAAAATTTGGCAGAGATCTGAATTAAATTAACGCAATTCAAGTAAAAAATGAAATAGTTTTTTAAGGATTTAGTTATACTATTTGGATGCCCATAACTGGATGAAGTAACATCAGGCGCCGGGCGCAGTGTCGCTTAGCCGCTGCTTGTGAGGCACCGACGGACGCTGCCGGTCGCACGGCAGAAGCTCAAATGGGCGAAGCCGGAGCCGGGAACAGGGACATGCGCCTTTCAGCCCCTGGCGAGTCTTTCCGCCCAGCTGCCGCGTTCGGTCTCTGCCTCGGGGCCGGGATCGTCGGGCTGGCGCGGTGAGGGCACATCGGCGGACATTTTGGCGCGCGCCTGGCGAACCGGCCTGGCAGGCTCGGGGCGGCCGGGGTTGGCCTTCGCGGCAGGCTCTGCCGGCTGCGCCTGCGCCACCGGTCGGGGCTTCGATTCAGGCACAGGGTCAGGCTTCGGGGCTGGCTCCG
>CAYWVA010000096.1:0-8262 GCA_964461545.1 uncultured Rhizobiaceae bacterium
GGATCGGACACCCGAACGGGCACGAACTCTGATTCGAAGAACTGCTGCGCCGGCTGGTTCCAGGCCAAGGCGCGCCGGCAAACCGCGATCCAATCGCCGCGATCGCCGCCATAGGCAGGATTTCGCGCAAACGCTCCGCCGCGCTCAAGGATTTCGCCACAGGAGAGTCGGAAAGTTGCCAGTGCCGCGCCATGGTCGTCGTCCCGCCATCCGACAAGATCGGCGAAACCTATGTTTTGCAGGTTGCTTGGATGTGCGCTGGCCATGGCCGCAGATGAGACGAAAACCACCACAAGCAGCGCCGGACTGAGGATCGCTGCCAGCCTTGGCCAGTACTGGCCGGCATGCACGAGCGCCGCGCGGAGGTTTCGATTCCGCCCGACCATGTGGCCCCTCAAGGCGTCAGCTCTCTTCTGTGGCGACCAGCCGCCAGTTGGGGTCGCGCGCGGTCACATCGCGCTCAAACGTCCACACGTCTGTAATGTCTCGAATGCCACGTTCGTCGCCCTCAATCACCGCGCCGTCGGCGTTGCGCTTGATGGTGATCATCTGGCTCAAGAACTTGATTGTGATGCTGGCCCGCCTGCCTTGCACGGTCGCTGCCATGATCTCGGCCTTGTCGATCCCGACGAGCTGGGTCTCGAGGGTCTCGTTCGCCCTCTCACGCTCGGCAATGGCTGTGGCGAACCCCTCATACACATCGCGCGACAGCAGCGGCTTGAGCACCTTGCGATCGCCTCGGGCAAAGGCCGTGACGATCATCTCGTAGGCCATTTTGGCCCCCTCGAGGAAATCCCGGACATCGAAGGACCGGTCGGCCCGGGCCACTTTCTCGAGTCCCTTGGCGAGCGCTGAGCCTTCCTCGGCTACGTCCTTCCACACCGGCTCGCCTGGGGCGGCGGCATCAGCGGTGTAGATTTCATCGGCAGGTTTGCTGCCAGGCAGCGGGATCACCTTGCCATCGGCTCGACGCCGCGCCTTGTCGGTGGGCTCAGTCGCAGAATAGGGGTCATAGCGCCGTTCGTGGCCGGTCCGGGTGCCCAGCACGTTGCGCAACCGCAGCAGAATGACTACGGCAACCGCGAGGATCAATAAATTTAGAGGGTCAAACACTTGATTCATTGGCCGCCGACTGCTGGTCTCCTGCCCTGATCAATGGCGCTCGATGGCACCCCGGCGGGGCCCCGGGGAGGTCTCGTATCCGACTTTGCGTATACCTATATATAGGAGGACCTGCCCAACTCCAAACGACTCCGACGCTCTATCGCGATGTTAGAGGTGGGGTGGTGAAGGGATACTTGCAACCGGAGGATCCGTTTGGCCTGGTTATTGTTCGCCATTTTCATTGTCGTCCCGCTGCTTGAGATCTATGCCTTCATCCACGTGGGCTCGCTGATCGGAGCCGTGCCGACGCTTGCGCTCATCGTATTGACGGCACTTGTCGGGGCACTTCTGGTGCGCTGGCAGGGTCTCGGAGTGATCTCGGATGCGCGCCGAAGCCTGGCACGCGACGAACTGCCTTTGGCGGCGGTGCTGCATGGCGCTCTGTTGCTGGTCTCAGGACTTCTGCTCGTAACCCCGGGCTTCGTCACCGATGCTGCCGGCTTTGTCCTTCTGGTGCCGAGTGTGCGAGGGCTGGTGGTGATGCGGGCCTGGCGCTGGCTCGAAGTGCGGACAACGAGCCGGGCGGCATCGGCAACCGAGGCGGGCCGGCGGCGGCCTGCGGTCATCGAGGGCGAGGCTGTCGAGATCGATGGCACCGGACATTCCCACGACCCGCACCACGAAAACTCCCCATGGACAAGGCAAGGAAGACCTACGCGGTAGTCCCTTGCGACTTGCGACCGAAGGGCGGGCGTGTTAGCCACCCGCTCACTGCTGACACTGCCTGGCAGGGATAGCTTGCCGGGCGCTAGCATGAGGTGACGAGGGAACATGGCCAAACCGGCAAATAAAACAGGCGACGGCGACGGTAAGGGCAACGGCAACGGATCGGCAGCCGAACCTCAAGCGACCGGCCTGGCTCCAGGCACCGGGACCCCGACCTCCGCCGCCAGCGCCCCCAAGCCTGCCGGCCAGGGCGAAGGGTCAAAACCGGCGGCACAGGCAAAAGCACCTCCGGCAATGAAGATTCTGGGGCAATACCTCAAGGACCTGTCGTTCGAGAACCCGAATTCGCCCCAGTCGCTGTCCAGCCAGCAAGGCCAGCCGGAGATCAACATTCAAGTCAATGTGAACGCCAAGCCGCTCGGTCAGACTCAAACGGATTTCGAAGTCGAGCTTCACCTCGAGGCCAAGGCAACCCACCAGGGCAAGGCAGTTTTCGCTGCCGACCTGCTTTACGCCGGCGTCTTCCGGCTGGAGAACATCCCCCAGGAGGCGCTGCATCCGATCGTGCTGGTGGAATGCCCGCGCATGCTGTTTCCCTTTGCCCGCCAGATCCTGGCCGATGCCACGCGCAATGGTGGGTTTCCACCGCTCATGCTCGATCCGATTGATTTTGCCACCATGTACCAGCGCCGCGTGGCCGAGGCCCAACAGGCATCAGCCTGAGTGGGTCGGGATTGGCCGCACTTCGTCGCTTGGGGGCCCGAGCCACCTTGTCCATAGAGCCGACTTGCCGAGAGTGGCGACAAGCGTTGCGTGGGCCCGTTCTTCGAACTCGGTCAACCGGGGGCCAAGCGGCTGCGGCCTAGTGCGGCGCATGCCGGTGCTATGGGCGGCCATCCGCACCGTCGCCTCGGCCTCAGCGAGCGTCAGGCTAGCCTGACGGCCGCCGATCAACTCCAGATAGACCGCGGCCAGCAGTTCGGCGTCAAGCAGCGCGCCGTGCTTGCTGCGCCGTGAGTTGTCGATGCCGTAGCGCTTGCACAGAGCATCCAGGCTGTTCGGCGCCATGGCATGCTTGTGGCGGGCAAGAGCCAAGGTATCAATCACGCGATGTGAAGCAAGGGCTGGGCTGCCCAGTCTGGCAAGCTCGGCGTTAAGAAAGCCGAGATCGAACTGAGCGTTGTGGATGACCAGCGTATCGTCGAGGATAAAGGCCTCAAGCTCTTCGGCAATGGCTGAAAAACAGGGATGATCGCGGAGGAACTCGGTTGACAGGCCGTGAACGGCGCAGGCCTCGGCAGGAACATCGCGCTGCGGATTCACATAGCAGTGGAACGAGCGTCCGCTGGGAATGTGATTGATAAGCTCTACCGCCCCGATCTCTACGATGCGATGGCCGGCGGCGGGATCGAGGCCGGTCGTTTCGGTATCCAGAACGATCTCGCGGATCAAGTTTTCCCCTCGCGCTTGAGCTGATCGGCAATTGCGCGCACCTGCTCGAAGGCCGCTTCAAGTCCGCTGCTCGTATCGACCACGAAGTCGGCCCGGCGCCGTTTTTCCGAATCAGGCAACTGCCTGGCGAGTATGGCAGCAAACTTTTCCTCAGTCATCCCGGGACGGGCCAGCGCGCGGGTCTTCTGCACATCTTCCGGAGCCGATGCGACGACCACAACATCGACATCCTTATCGCGAGCCGTCTCGAACAACAGTGGAATGTCGACGACGGCAAACCGATGGCCGGCATCGCGGGCGGCAGCCAGGAACGCCTGCTGTTCGCGGCGGACCAGTGGATGGACGATGGTTTCCAGCCGGGCCAAAGCCTCAGGGTCGCCGGTGACGCGCTCGGCCAGTGCGGTACGGTCGACCTTGCCGTCGACCACCGCGCTTGGGAAGTCGCGCGCAATCAGCGCCACCGCCGCACCGCCGGTGTCATAGAGCCTGTGCACGACCTCATCGGCATCGAACACCGGGTATCCGAGACGGGCGAACATGCGCGCCGTCTCCGACTTGCCCATGGCAATGGAGCCTGTCAGGCCGACAACGAGCATTTGCTCCTCACTGGCCGGCGAGATCGGCCTCGACCGCAGCGCGCACCTGCGGCGTGACTTCGGGGCGGACTCCGAACCACACTTCGAATCCTGGAACCGCCTGGTGCAGGAGCATACCCAGGCCGTCGACGACCGGATTGCCTCGGGCTTTGGCCTGCCGGAGCAGGCCTGTCTCGAGCGGGGCATAAACGACATCGGCCACCGCTGCGCCAGCCGGCAAGCCGTCAAGATCGATATCAAGCGGTGGCTGGCCGGTCAATCCCAGCGTGGTGGTGTTGACGACCAGGTCACAGGCTGGAAGCTGTTTTGGGATGAGCGGCCAGGCGAGTGCGGCCACTTTGGCGCCGAAATGCTCGGCAAGGGAGACACCGCGCGCCGCGGTGCGATTGGCAATGGCGATGTGCTCGACACCTTCATCGAGCAGACCCGCGACGATCGCCCGTGCCGCGCCGCCAGCGCCCAGAACAAGTACGTTGGCTCCCTGGCCCCGCCAACCTGGCAGCACGGAGCGAAGATGAGCCATGAAGCCATAGGCATCGCTGTTGAAGCCGATCAGCCGGTTGCCTTCCACATAGACCGTGTTGACTGCCTTGATGATTCGGGTCGTCCGGTCCTGGACTTCGACGAGACCGAAAGCTGCCTCCTTGTGCGGCACCGTCACGTTGCAGCCGATATACCCAAGGCTCTGCAGCCGCCCAAGGAAGCTTGCAAGGTCCTCCGGCGCTACCGCCTCGCGGCCATAGGAGCCCTCCAGGCCATACCGCTTCAGCCAGTAGCCATGGATCAGCGGCGAGCGGGAATGCGCCACCGGCCATCCGATGACACAGACCCGACGCCGTGGAGACAGGCTCATATGGCGACGGCCCCGTACTTGCGCAGAAACTCCAGCAGCGGCAAAAGCGGCAACCCCAGGATCGCAAAATAGTCCCCGGAAATACGTTTGAACAACTGGATGCCGTGTCCCTCGATTTTGTAGCCGCCGACCGTTTCCGACACGGACCCTTTTTGCGTGGCAAGGTATGACTCGAGATATTCAGCCGAGAACTCCCGCATCTCCATGTGTGCCGATTCGACGTGTGACCACACTACGTCCTGGCCGACCGCACAGACAACTGCCGTCTCGAGGCTGTGGGTTCTGCCCCGCAGCTTCAGGAGCTGTTGGCGCGCAGAGCCAAGACTGTCCGGCTTGTCGAGGGCTTCATCTTCCATCACCAGTACCTGATCTGCTCCGATGACCAGGGCACCCGGATACCGGTTGGCAACTGTCAGGGCCTTCAGGCTGGCCAATTGCCCGGCCAAATCGTCGAAACCCGCCCCTGTGGTAGCGTGCTGGCGCTTGATAGCCGATTCGTCCACACCGGCTGCCACGGTGCGGAATTTGATGCCGGCCGCCTCCAGAAGGCTCCGCCGGCTCTGGCTGGCCGACGCCAAAATCAGGTCTACCATGGCTGGCGTCATTGAGCCATCGCACCGCGCCGCTCGGTGAGCAAATTGATGATTTCCGCGGCGGTCTCCTCAATGGAGCGCCGGGTCACGTCGATCATTGGCCAGTCGCGAGCCGAGCAGATTTCGCGCGCATGGACGAGTTCTGCGGTGATGGCTTGACGGTCGGCATAGCCGATACTGGTGCTTGCACTGAGGCTGATCAGGCGATTCTGGCGCATATGGGCGATGCGATCCGCGCTCGCCGTGAGGCCTACAATCAACGGCCGTTCCGCAGTCAGAAGCTGGGAGTTCAGGGCAATGCCGGGGACGAGCGGCACATTGGCGGTCTTGAATCCGCGAATGGCCAGATAGATGCTCGTGGGGGTTTTCGACGACCGGCTGACACCGACCAGGACCACATCTGCTGATTCCAAGTCTTCAGGGTGCTGGCCGTCATCATGAAGCAGGCTGTAATTGAGAGCATCAATGCGCCGAAAATACTCGTCATTGAGCGCATGTTGTCCCCCGACTTGGGGTCGCGACTTGGCGTTCAGATAGGTCTCCAGACTGGAGATCACAGGATCGAGGATCGAGATGTAGGGAATGCCGAACTCCCTGCATCCGTCTTCCAGCTGGCTGCGCAGCGCTACATCGGCAAGGGTGAAGAGAACGATACCTGGTTGGCGCTCGATCTCTGAAAACACCCGCTCGAGCTGCTTCGGCGTCCTGACCAGGGCGTAGATATGCTCGATCGGGTGGTAGTCGGCATAATAGGCCGCTGCGGCGCGCGCCACCGCGTTCAGCGTCTCGCCGGTGGCATCGGAGATGAGATGCATATGGAAGACATTTCGGCGGCGGCTATCCACAACGGCATCCTTGACGGCCTGCGGGCAAACTGTCGATAAGTCCTCTAGTGCGGCGGTCGATCGCATCGGCACGATCGCTGCGGCCTATTTATCCAAAAACTCCCCGATTGTGAATTATCGAGGCGGTTCGGCCAACAGCACTACTGGCCCGGTAAAACCCTGTGAGCAGCCTGCGCAGGAGTGCCCAACTGTCAGCGCCGGCGACATCCAGCCTCTTGAAGCCAAGTCGGAAATTGCCAGTCAAGCGATTCTGCCCGATTATCCCCGCTGGTGGGCAAGGGCATGATTGTCCGACAAAACCTGTGGACAGCCGGTAATTCCCATGATTCACCGCCCATCTACATTCATCAATAGAGATTCCTTTTAGAGTGATGACAGTGAATTCACAGTCGGAGCCGATAACCTCTCGTAAGGCGATACTCGAAGTGTTGAACGGGTCGCAGCCGTGGCGGCGACCGGTGTGGTTCATGCGCCAGGCGGGGCGCTACCTGCCCGAGTACCGCGAGGTCCGCAGTCGTGCTGGCTCGTTTCTTGAACTGTGCTACGCGCCTGAGTTGGCTGCCGAAGTCACGCTTCAGCCTTTGCGGCGGTTCGATCTCGATGCGGCGATCGTGTTTGCCGACATCCTTCTGGTGCCGCAGGCGCTGGGCTGCGACTTGAGCTTCAGGGAAAACGAGGGCCCGGTGCTGTCGCGGGTGTCCTCTGGGAAGGATATGGCACGGCTTGAGCGTGACGGGATGGTGGAGCGGCTGGCCCCCATTTATGAGACCGTGCGGCGGGTCAAGGCCTCGCTTGCGCCGCACGTGGCTCTTATCGGGTTCTGTGGGGCTCCGTGGACCGTGGCCTGCTACATGATCGAGGGCGGGACATCGAGCGACAGGCCGCTTGCCAGGCGTGCGGCCTACGAACGTTTGCCATGGTTTGAATCTCTGATCGACCTGTTGACGGAGACGGCCTGTGACTATTTGGCTCGCCAGATCGAGGCCGGGGCCGATGTGGTTCAGGTTTTCGACAGCTGGGCGGGCGACCTCGATGACCTGCAGAGGCAGCGCTATTGCGAACTGCCGATCCGGCGCATCGTTGAGGGGCTCCACGCCCGTGGTTACAGGACGCCGGTCATCGGGTTTGCCCGCGGCATTGGGGCCGGCCACCGCAGATTTGCCGAGGTGAGCAAGGTAGCGGCGGTGTCGGTGGAGTGGTCGGCGCCGGTGGGCTGGATGGCCGCTGAACTCGCACCGCTCGTCCCTGTCCAGGGCAATCTCGATCCGATGGTGGTGTCGGTCGGCGGTGCGCCATTGCGGCGCGCCATCGAACATCTGGTAGGCATCATGCCAGCCGACCGGCATATCTTCAACTTCGGTCACGGTGTCCGGCCTGACACCCCGCCGGCCCATGTGGCAGAAACGCTGCGGCTCATCCGGGCGCTGGATCACACATGAGCGGGGGCGGGCTCTATGTGTGGCTCAAGGCCCTGCACATTGTGGCGGTGATCGCCTGGATGGCCGGACTGCTCTATCTGCCGAGGTTGTTTGTCTATCACTGTCGGGCCGAGGCGGGCAGCGTCATGTCGGAAACCTTCAAGGTGATGGAGCGGCGGTTGATGAGCGTCATCATGACACCGGCCATGGTGGCGTCCTGGGCGCTTGGCCTGGCTTTGGTCGGCATGCTGGGGGTGGAGGTGTTTCGCGACAGCCACTGGCTCACCATCAAGCTGGGTCTAGTGGTGATGCTCACCGCCTTGCACCTGATGCTGGCCCGACACCAGCGGGCGTTCGCGAGGGATCGGAATGGACACTCGGAGCGTTATTTTCGGATTCTGAACGAAGTGCCGACCGTCCTGATGATCGTGATCGTGGTCATGGTCGTCGTGAGACCGGTGTGAGTTCGGTTCGCTCAACAGCAGTATTCCATTGCATGACAAACTCTGCTATTGACGGATGTAGCTCGCGGGACGTGGGCGGGCGGTCTAGGTCGACCATCCCTGGCCCCGGCAACTTTCCCGCTGTTATCCTCCCTTGCCAATTCGGGAACCGGTTGGTGCCCGATCCTGTTCCTATCAACCATATAGTCCAGGCATGACGACTCTGTCATGG